>CAYIZT010000040.1:0-10359 GCA_964368095.1 uncultured Methanosarcinales archaeon | reverse complement strand
ACCTTCGCACGTTTCTAACGTGATACCCCGCAGCTTGCTGCGGGGAAGTTCATTCCGGTTACGAGCACATCATCAATAGTTATAACATCGTAATCACCGGGTTGGCTATCTAAAAAAACTTGGTGTCTTTGAATCTTGAAAGGATAGGTAGGTGGAATAGGAGTTATATTTCGTGCACAGCCGCCAAGCAGAACAGAAAATAGGCCGGCATATAATCCTTTTCTCATCTATAACTTCATCTCTTTAAGCCGCTTCACTCTATTTTCAGTAGAAGGATGAGTACTAAACATTTCTAAAAATGTACTTGCTTTCAAAGGATTAGAGATAAACATATGCGCAGTAGCTTCGGTCTTACCCATTCGGGCAAAAGGGTGGTTATGCACACTTTTTTCAATTTTTTGCAAGGCTGATGCTAAGGCTAACGGATCTCCGCTCAACCTTGCGCCGGTCTCGTCTGCCAGATATTCACGTGAACGTGAAACGGCCAGCTGAATTATCATGGCCATGATCGGCGCGATAATTGCTAATATCAATAACTCCAGAATATTCGAGCTGCCATTATTCTCATTATTCCTTCCACCCATTCCGCCGAAAATCGCTGCCCAGCGTGCCATCATGGCTATATATGAGATAACTCCAGCGATGGTAGCGGCGACAGTAGCGATAAGTATGTCTCTATTTTTAACATGTCCAATTTCATGGGACAGTACGCCTCGCAGTTCTTTTTCATCCAGCAATTGTATTATCCCTGCGGTCACAGCTACTGCGGCATGATTTGGATTTCTTCCGGTAGCAAAAGCATTGCTCTGCGGCGTATCGATGATATACACTTTAGGCATGGGCAGCTGCGCCTTGGCAGTAATTTCCTTAACGATCGAATACAACTGAGAATATTTCTTCTTATCGGCAGGTTTTGCCTTATACATCCATAACACGATCTTATCGGACCACCAATAGGATACAAAGTTCATCCCACCGGCAAAGATAAGCGCGATGGTCAAACCGGCTCTTCCACCCGCTAATGCTCCTATAAACAGCAATAATCCGGTCAATCCACCTAACAGAAGTACAGTTTTAAGCTGATTTTTGATATCCATGTTATTTTAATCCGATTCGCTTCTCCCTTTAAAAAAATTATGTTTTAAAATGTCTTGGTGGGTGGTCGCGGTAGAATTTCTCGATACAGCAAATTATATAAAGCTTTATTCTTTTATCTCCACTAAAAGATGGTCTTAGAACACATTTTTCCTGAAGATTGGCTGGAACGAAAAGGAATTTATGCTTTTTTTCTTGGGGCAGGATATTCTGTTGTCGGAATGTTGGTAGCTTCCATCTTGTTTCCAGGTGATCCTGCGTTGGTCGCGGTAGCTTTCACATCCATGCTTCTGCTTCCTGAATTATACAAAATATTTTCCATAGAAGAGCGACAGGAAAGCTTGGAACAGAGAGTTTCTCTGAGAAGCTTGTGGAGAGACGACATAGAAGTAGTGCGGATCTATATCTTTCTTTTTTTAGGCATAATGTTAGTGTATTCTGTCGGCACCATCTTTCTTCCTGAATTGCAGGCCAACAACATCTTTCGTGAACAGCTGGAAATAAGATTGGGACAAGGATTTGCCGGCTCAGCGACTGCCGGTTCAGCTACCGGGGAGATTTTTTCCAGCGGATTATTTTACTCCATATTGACAAATAATTTTTTGGTGCTGATGGCTTGTTTCATCTTAGCGCTTCTCGCAGGTGACGGCGCTATTTTCCTGATCACCTGGAATGCCTCAGTTTGGGGCACAATTTTTGGCCTTACTGCAAAGCTCGCAGCTACCGTTGCAGGAAAACATCCATTATATCTTTTTGCACTAATCATGCTTATTGTTTTCCCGCACATGATAATTGAAGCCATCTCTTATTTCCTGGCGGCAATATCCGGCAGTGTCATTTCCAAGGATGTACTTCTGGAGCAGTTTGCCTCTGAGCGCTTTTTTGAAGTCTTTGGATTTAACTTATATCTGCTTCTGTGCGGCTTGTTCTTCTTGTTATTGGGAGCGATAGTAGAGACTTTTGTATTGCAGAACATCAGCATCTATCAGGAGATCATCCAGATAAGTTTCAGTGCCATGGGTTCTTGATCATTCTTCTCATGACAAAGTATAAATCTTCAACTGCTTACTCATGCGGCTTGCAAACTTTATAAAAATCACATTGCCCGCCGTTCCATTTACATAAAGAGTTGACAGTCTTTGGGTAATCAATCTTAGCTTCAGTGGTTGAGGTGTGCGCATGGATCAATTCAATCTCTCTCTTCGCCAATTCTAACAGCTCTTTGTCTACAGGAACAAGTTTCAGTTTATGCCGCAGGAAAAAAATCCCGGCCTTTGACGGCAATTTTCCGTGCTTCTCAAAGTAGAGCAGGCTGTATATGGCTAACTGCAACCTTATGCTGTCTTTCACCTCTAGATTGGCGTTGGTCTTGTAGTCGATGATATGCACTTCATCTTCAAGATGCTGGATGGCATCGATAAACCCGCGCACAGAATAATTATTAGAAACATATTCCATCTCCCTCACTGGAGTAAGATACATGAATGCTTCTTGCAAGGGAATCTGCTTTTTCTGCATGATCTCTTCTAACTTTTCGAAAAACTGATTGCTCCAGTTGATCAGCATAAGCATGGTCTCTTCAAAATAAAAACGCAGTTGGTCTTGGGTAAGATTTAATTTTTGCATCTCTTCCGCCTTAGCCCTCCAGTGATGAAGAAGAAGTTTTTGCAGAGCTTCCCGAGATTTTTGCTTGTAATTTTCCTGAGTGTATGAATCTATATCGATGTCATAGAAATGTTCCAGGCAGGAGTGCGCGATGTTCCCGCGTACCGTATGCACACTGGGAAAGGTAGGCAGCTTTTCGATATATTGATAATAGTATTTCCTTCGGCACTGCTTGAATGTATTTATAGACGACGGAGATTCTACCCTCTTAGCCATAGAAATATCACCCTCTCTCTTTTTAGTAGAACTGCAAAAGTAGTTGTTTAAATGTTTTTCCGTGCTTGATAAGTCTTATTTTAACAAAGCTTTATAAATAAAAGTTGGTATGAAGATTCTTATGTCTCAACCAGAAGATCAGGAAATTCAAGTCATCCGCGTACGCTTGCCGCAGAGGACCGAAGTACTTGGCATCGTGCAACAACGTTTAGGCGGCAGCAGGATGAGAGTTCTCTGTCTGGATGGGAAAGAGCGTATTTGCAGGATTCCCGGCCGATTAAGAAGGAATCTATGGGTAAGAGAGAATGATGTAGTCATTGTAGAACCTTGGGAATTGGGCGGCCATGAGAAAGGAGACATTGTCCATAAGTATCAAGGTAAAGCAGAAGTCTCTTTCTTGAAGAAAAAAGGATACCTGAAGAATCTGGGAGAAGAATTCTGATCATTTAGATTTGATTATTTCAATATTATATACGCAATTTATTTTTCTGTTTTTACTGAATAATGTTCTCCTATTCAATCAAAACATTTAATAATCTCTCTCTACATCTAAGCATTAATGAAAGACATTATTCTCAAATATGCATTGAAGAATGCCTTGGGCTTTAACGGCAAGGTCAATAAGAACGTTGTCTTAGGTATGGTATTACATGATACTCCTGCTCTTAAAAAAGATGTTCCAAAGGTTCTGAAAGAGATCGAAAAAGTCATCTCTGAAGTAGAGATGTTGCCTCTGCCGAAGATACAGCAGCAATTACAAAAGCTCGCACCTGAACTTCTTCAAGAAAAAAAAGAAGAAACCATCGAAGGGCCGCTGAAACCTCTCCCTAATGCAGTCAAAGGAAAAGTGGTAGTCAGGATAGCTCCTTCTCCTTCCGGGCCATTACATATAGGTCATGCTTACGGCGCTTCATTGAATTACGAATACGCAAAGATGTACGATGGGAAATTCCTGTTACGGATAGAGGATACCAATCCTGAAAATATATATGCGCCAGCGTACGAGATGATACCGGAAGACACGCGATGGCTGTCCGACAATCATGTCGCGCAGGTAGTGGTCCAATCTTCCAGATTAGGGCTTTATTATGATTATGCTGAACAGCTGGTGCAGAAAGGAAAAGCGTATGTCTGCAAATGCGATCCAGATGGATGGCGGGAGAAGAAAAATCAGGGAATCGCCTGTCCCTGCAGGGATCTCTCAGTACAAGAAAATAACCTGCGCTACGCCAAAATGTTTTCAGAATATGCTGAAGGGGAAGCAGTGCTGCGATTAAAGACGGATATCGAGCATAAGAATCCGGCCATGCGCGATTTTCCTATCATGCGCATCAATGAACACATCCATCCCAAGACTGATAAGGAGCATAAAGTCTGGCCGTTGATGGTCTTTTCTGTCGCCATCGACGATCATGAGTTGGGCGTCACTCACGTATTGAATGGAAAAGATCATGCTGACAATGCCAAAAAAGAGATTCTGATCATGGACTGCTTTGGCTGGAAGCATCCTGAATACAAACATTGGGGCAGGATCAATTTTGAAGGATTTACTCTCAGTACGACCCAGACTAAACACGCCATAGAACAAAAAGTTTACTCCGGCTGGGATGACTTACGTTTGCCATTCCTTCCCGCCCTGAGAAGACGCGGCTATCAGCCTGAAGCATTCCGGAGATTTGCCATCGAGATAGGTCTCAGCTTAGCCGACAAAAGTGTCAGCCAGGAAGAATTCTGGAAAATGGTCAACGCTTTCAATCGTGAGGTCATTGAACCGAAAGCAAACAGATATTTTTTTGTACACAACCCGGTCGAGATATCTATAAAAGGGGCTCCCAAAAAAGAAGCTGTTTTAGATCTTCATCCTGATTATCCCAAACGCGGAAAAAGAATCCTTTCCGCGGAAGGTAAAGTTTTCATCTCACAAGAAGATCACAAAAAATTAGGGAAGGGAAAAATCCATCGTCTGATGGATTATTGCAATTTTACCCTTAACGGAAATTCCTGGAATTTTGTTTCTGAAAATTATGAAGATTACAAAAATGCAGAAAACAAAGGGTTCATAATACATTGGCTGCCGGTCTCTAAGGACTTGCTGCAGGTTGAAGTGCTCCTTGACAATGGTGAGAAGGCTGTCGGAGTAGGAGAAAAAGGCCTGGAAAAAGTCAAAGAAAATGATATTGTCCAATTAGAAAGGATGTATTTTGCAAAATTAGATCATACCGAGAAGAAGGATCGGAAAGAGAAGAACAAAGTAGTATTTTGCTATCTCCATACTTAACTGATTAAAACAGTCAAATAACCACAAAATAAATCATAACAAAACAACAATCATAACAAAAAAAGAGGAACAAAAAATGGCAAGAATAAGCAGGGACACACCGTTAGCAGAAATTACCTTACGAAGATACGAAAAACCTACGGTTAGTGACCGAGAATTGGTTAGAAAATTTTGTCTTTCAGTTGGATTGCTGCAGCCGGGGGATTCGCGGGATGTGGTAGTCGATGTCTTTCAGGTCTTACTGAAAGCAAGACAGAATAGGGAAGAGCTTCATTCTGAAGAGATAAAAAACCATGTCATGACCGCGCGCAAAAGTGCCGGGCTTCCCATGCTAGGCATCGCCTCTTCTAATATACGCCGGCAATTGAAGCGCCTGAAAGATATGCATATGATCGAGACCAATGCCAATCTTTATAGGATCACTGAGTTCAATCATCTATCTGAGATCTTCGAAGAGAAAGTGGAAAATTTCATCTTGGCTTCCGTGGTAAGCAGGGTGAAGGATTATCTGCAGAAGATTGACGAAGAATTTAAGCCAGGAGTTAAGCCTGAAAAAAAAGAAAATTGAATTGTTTTGCTTTTAATCCGGACTTTGTATTTTAACTTTTGATTATATTTATTTAAAGATGTCTATTTAAAATCCAGATAGTCTAGACAGATTAAGATAAAACAATAAAAATCAAATAGATAAAGTAGAAAATAATCAGATGATGTCTTCTTCAGCTACCACGATGTAATCGCCGCTGGCGATGACTGCGGAAAAGGGAATAAGGATATTTCCTTCCCTGGTTTTTTCTAATTCCATTTTATCGGTATATGAAGTGGGATTCTTAAGCAGCAGATGGATCAACTCTCCGGAACCAACTTCAAAAATAAGATCACCCACTTCTCCAAATTTTTTCCCAGACTTTGAAACGATAGTTTTGCCTAGCAGTTCTTTAGAATAACTTTTTCCTTTTTCTTCCATGACCATTCACCCTCATTCAATAGTATATTGCGAAATCACACGCTTTGCTGACTTTAAATGCCATAAACCTATATAAAGTTTATGGTTGTTGATTATAATAGATTTAGCCTGATTTAATCGTAATGAGCTGAAACGTATAGCCTAATTATTCCTTCATCCCAGCCTTCTTTCGCTAAGTCCGCGATGATTTGTTCACGAGTAGCTCCTTTTTTCCGTTCAGTATGGATAAATCTTTGCAATTCAACACTAGTTTTTTGTTTAAGCGAATACTTTTTCTCCAATAATTGCCTTGCTCTTATCTTAACCAGTGCATTTTTTATTTCCTTGTCGCTTAATGATGTAGCATTCTTCACTATAGTAATCACTTTGTAGGCAGGAGTTCCTGAAGCAAATAGATCTTCTATCCAGGGCTTAATCTCTTCAATAGATTTTTTTTGTACGCGGTTCCTGTCTTTAGCTGAAATTTCTAAGAGCTGCTTTTGCTCAGCCGATATAGTTCCAAGCGAAGTCAGCTTAAGCGCTTTGTTTTTCTGTTCAGGAAGCGGAGTCTCTTTGATCAGCGCTTCAACCTTCTTCAATTCCTGCTGCAAGTCAATATAGTTTTTTCTGCCCCAATCGCGCAAGTTGATATCTTTTTTTTCTGTTAATGTTGGTGAGGAGATAGTTGACAGCTCTTCCTCTACCTGCACTTGCGGAACCGGTTTTATCTTCCAGAGGAATTCAGGAAGGTACTGGTATTTTAAGGATAGGCCAACTATGAAAATCAATATTACTGCTATGGAGAGCAGCCAATAGGTGCTGTAATCTTTGACGAATTTGATCATTTTCCCTGCGATTGAACTGATTGCGGCAGCCGATTCCTTAACGATCGGTCCTAAAGTATCTTTAATGAAAATCAGCGTAGTGACCAATGCTTCTTTTGCTTTGCTCATTTCTCCTGCAATAAAAATCATTATCGCATTAGATCCCTTGACCATTTTTCCTGCGATGGAACTGATCGCAGCAGTAGATCCCTTCACCACCTGTTCTGTTTTCTCTTGAAGGAAAATCTTGATCGCAGTCCATGTTTCCCTTGGTTTGCTTATCTCTGGTTCCGTGATGGTTTCTTCCGGCAGTGCACAATTAGTGGTATCGATCATGCACCGTGAAGTGCATTTCAATTCTCCATCCGCGTAGCCGATCAAGCTGCAAGTTTGTCCATTTAGATCAGAACCATCGCACTGTTCAGTAGGGGTGTTAACTATTTCATCTCCGCAGTAAGGAAGTCTTTCACAGTCTATTTCTTTGACAGACTTATATCCCTCGTCGCATTCGCAGTCAGAAGTACAGCCGTCTCCTAAGTCGCATTCCTCTCCATTTTCTCGTATTCCATTTCCGCATGCGTATTGTGCAACAGGTCTTGGTGTGGTTACTCCTCCGCCACCGCCTCCTCCCCCACCACCTGCATTAGCTACTGTTTGGGTTACTCCTGCTTCAGCCTGCGGTTCTTCTAGGATAGTTACATTGTTTGATGTTACCATTGCTCCATCTTCAAATCCGTCATTTGGAGTTGCTTGAACTGTCCAATTCTCCCCTGCGATAGTCTCTTGTGCGACGATGATATCTGTATCATTCTGTGATAGCGCATAAATCTGTTCTGGTGAAAGAGACCTGTTCCAGATCATCAATTCGTCTATATGTCCTTTGTAATCAAGGTTATTAGTGGTTGGCACGAGACCTATAGTATAATTGGTCTGAGCGCAGGCAAGGATAGTTGTAGGATCACTGCCTCTAAACGTTCCATTGACGTATCCGTATGCGCCGCTGGCGTTATAGACGACCGCAACATGGTGCCATTCATCTATTATGATCCCCCCACTACCTAAAGGAACCGCAGTAGTTGCATTTGCTCCTCTTAATGTACCATTCTGGTCAATAATCATCCCGTATGCACAGTTTCCTCCTTTTCCGACTGCTATTATCGTTTGTGGATCTCCCTCCAGACGATCTGGTCTGATCCAAGCAGTGATAGTAACAGTTTCATTTGCAGTGACGGGGGGTAAGACTCCGCTCAAATAATCTTCAACTCCGTCAAATTTGTATGCTCCTTTTCCATCATATCCGCCAGTAGAATTCCAAAAAGCATTTCCGTAATCTGAGGCATTGCTTCCATGTCCGGAGTAGTCCCAGCCGTTATTGGTTGGAGATTCATTGATCCTTTCAAACGGCATGTTCAAAAAGGCCAAAGAAGTTCCATTTCTGAGCCAGTTGTAAATTACTTTCACGCCGCCATTGTCTGGATCAGAGGTATTGGCATATGCCGTTAGATTTGTATTAGTTGTGTTTGAACCGCTGCCAGTGGTGTTCAATATCAATAAAGTAACTGCTGGCTTTGTGTTTATGATGGTTACATTGTTTGATGTAACTGTTGATCCGTCTTCAAATCCATCGTTAGGAGTAGCTTCTACCGTCCAGTTCTCCCATCTATTGGTCTCTTGTGCTACGATGACATCTGTATCATTCTGCGATAGTGCAAATATTTGTTCTGGAGAAAGAGACCTATTCCATATCATCACTTCGTCGATGTGTCCCTTGTAATCGTAGATATTATCAGTTACCAATATACCAAGTGTAAAATTATTTTGGGTGCTAGTGTATACTGCCCTGGAATCGCTGCCTCTAAACGTTCCATTGATATACCCGTATGATCCACTACTGTTATAGACTATAGCAAGATGATTCCATGCATCTTGTGAAATTCCACCAATGCTAAGATTATAGCTTCCCGAACTAGTTCCTCCTCTTAAAGAGCCATTTTCATCAATAGCCATCGCGTATGCTATACCAAAGTCCCCGCCTGTTTTTCCTTTCGATAATATAATTTGCTGTCCTGCAGCGAGATTCTCTGGCTTTACCCAGGCGGTGATAGTGATGCTGGCGTTTGGATCTGAATTTGGCAAAACCCCGCTCAAATAATCTTCCGTTCCATCAAATTTGTATGCTCCTTTTCCGTCATGTCCTCCGGTAGAATTCCAGAAAGCGTTTCCATAATCTGAGGCATTGCTTCCATGTCCAGAATAATCCCAGCCATTATTGGTTGATGTTAAATTAATTCCTTCAAACGGCATGTTCAAAAAGGCCAGAGAAGTTCCATTTTCCAGCCAGTTGTAAATTATACTGCCATTACCAATATTAGATGCATTAGCATATGCGGTTAGATTAACATTAGTATTGTTTGAACTTATATTCGTCGTGTTCAATACTAATGTATTGATAGTGGGTAGTTGATATAAGATGGTTACATTGTTTGATGTAACTGTTGATCCGTCTTCAAATCCATCGTTAGGAGTAGCTTCTACCGTCCAGTTCTCCCATCTATTGGTCTCTTGTGCTACGATGACATCTGTATCATTCTGCGATAGTGCAAATATTTGTTCTGGAGAAAGAGACCTATTCCATATCATCACTTCGTCGATGTGTCCCTTGTAATCGTAGATATTATCAGTTACCAATATACCAAGTGTAAAATTATTTTGGGTGCTAGTGTATACTGCCCTGGAATCGCTGCCTCTAAACGTTCCATTGATATACCCGTATGATCCACTACTGTTATAGACTATAGCAAGATGATTCCATGCATCTTGTGAAATTCCACCAATGCTAAGATTATAGCTTCCCGAACTAGTTCCTCCTCTTAAAGAGCCATTTTCATCAATAGCCATCGCGTATGCTATACCAAAGTCCCCGCCTGTTTTTCCTTTCGATAATATAATTTGCTGTCCTGCAGCGAGATTCTCTGGCTTTACCCAGGCGGTGATAGTGATGCTGGCGTTTGGATCTGAATTTGGCAAAACCCCGCTCAAATAATCTTCCGTTCCATCAAATTTGTATGCTCCTTTTCCGTCATGTCCTCCGGTAGAATTCCAGAAAGCGTTTCCGTAATCCGAGGCATTGCTTCCATGCCCGGAATAGTCCCATCCGTTATTATTGGTAGTTCCGTTCACCATTTCAAATGGCATGTTCAAAAAGGCCAGAGAAGTTCCGTTTTTCAGCCAGTTGTAGATAACTTTCACGCTCTCATTGTCTATATCAGATGCATTGTTGTATGCAGTTAGATTGACATCAGTATTGTTTGAACTGATGTTTGTTGTGTTCAATA
>CAYIZT010000039.1:0-10584 GCA_964368095.1 uncultured Methanosarcinales archaeon | reverse complement strand
AATCCAGTAGGACCTAGAGCAGGACCTAGAGGTGGAGCAGCCGTAGCTTTTCCCCCTTCAATCATTGTTTCAACAACTTGTTTTGCCATAATTAGATCACCATAATCTGTATTTGTGCGTAACTTTGAACTTTAAATGGGGGTTATTTATAAGGATTTTGGCTAAGGATGTCTCATACAGATTTATATTTGATATATTATTAGGTTTATCGAAATTTTTTTTCACAAGTTCAAGAGGGTTTTTAGGAAAGTTGCTAATATCACAAAACCTATTATGTTTATCGGAGTCAATAAAGGGCCCTTCAAAATAATTATCATATAAATCAACCTTTATTTTTGGTTGAGATGATACCTGACCTGTCTTTGGTGTCCCTATATTACATGCTAAAATTACCTGTTGTTTTGGAAAAAGAACAGAAAAATAAGTATCAGCAATACTAATAGTGTGGCCCGTACAGGTATCTTCATCAAAAATGACTACCTGTCTTCGCTTAGCAAGAGCTCTCAACCTTTTTCTTTCACCAGAAGATAGTTTTGGTTCAGTATCATGATATTTTTGTGTAGATAGCCTGGCTACATAAAATGCAGAATCTTGACTTTGAGAAAGATCACAATACCTTAAATAAACATCCATTCCAGCAGCCACGCCACCGTGCGCTAAAGCGATAAATAATACATCTTTAGATTGAACTTGCTCAACTAATTGTTCAGCTGTATATCTAGATCTTGCTGGATGCATTGCAGAAGAAGTTGCGTGGTCGCTAGGTTGGTGAAGTGGTCTAGAAAGTAACTCTTCTAACCCTTTGTCTTTTATTTGCTCTCTCAGTTCAACAGCATACCTATTAGTAACAGATGGGTTTGAATAAGCAGCTAAGCCAAAATTGATGGCATCACGTAAAAGTAATTCTACTTTAGGGCAATCTGGATGCTGAACTTTGTAATCAACCACTGCTCTTATAACTCTGGCTGGTTGAAGAGCCCAGTCAGTTCTTTCGCCAGAGGTTGATAAGTCCGCCAAAACTTGCTCCAGCGTACCATTGTACTCTAGGTTTAAATCATATGCAGGATTCCAGTAAGGTAGTTCATAAAAGGGTGATTTGTAGGTCATTTTCAGCTCAAAATGAAGCTAATTTATAAAACTTACCCATAACATCACTTACCAGTGACATCAATCTCCGATTGTGAGGATGGTTGGATTATGCCCTAAAGTGGCTTGTCCAAAAAGGAGGAAAAAGCAAATCTTGGCCTATACAGGGGCTTTGTAGAAAATCTCCAAAAAAGTCGCCTTGGCCGGTGCCTTCGCCTTTTTCTGGCAGCTAATTTGAACGAAAAAGTAACCTAACTTTGTCTTACGAATGGCTCAGCTCGGCACCATCTTGGCCATGGCGGCGACTTTTTCTACAGAGCCCCATACAGAGTAACCTTTATCTACCTAAAAATAATCCTTCTCCCCATGCAAAAAGTGCTCCTCCTTATCCTTGACGGTTTTGGATATCGAAAAGAAAAAAATGGAAATGCTGTCTTGTTGGCAAATACCCCCGTTCTCAATCGTTTGCTGCAAAAGCATCCGCATACCATTCTAAAAGCATCTGGGAAGGCCGTAGGACTGCCGGAAGGAGTAATGGGCAATTCTGAGGTCGGCCATTTAACTATCGGCGCAGGAAGGATCATGGACACTGATTTAGTGCGCATCAATAGATCCATAAAAAATAATTCTTTTTTCCATAACCAAGCACTGCTGGAAGCGATCCATCATTCCAAGAAAAATAAGACTAAATTGCATCTGATGGGGCTGCTAAGTGATTCAGGAGTGCATGCTCAGATCGATCATCTATTTGCCTTATTGAAACTTGCAAAGATGCACGGGTTGAAAGAAGTATATGTGCATGCTTTTCTTGACGGCAGAGACACCCCGCCTAGATCAGCAGAAAAATATCTCCGCCTGCTGCAATGCAAAATACAAGAGATAGGTGTTGGACAGATAGCCACCATGATGGGCAGATTCTATGCCATGGACAGGGATAACCGCTGGAAGCGCGAGCATAAAGCGTACGAATGCATGGTGGACTGTATCGGCAGAAAAGGGATCGCTGATCCGATCAAAGCACTTAAACACGCTTATGCAAAAGGAGAGACAGATGAATTTGTCAAGCCAATAATTCTTACTAATAAGTGTGTGGTGGAAGAACACGATTCAGTTATCTTTTTTAATTTCCGCTCTGATCGCGCGCGTGAATTGACTCGCGCTTTTGTCTGGGGAAAATTTAAGCAATTCCAGCGAAAAAAAATCATCGACTTGAAATTTGTCTCACTTACTCAATATGATTCGTTGGTAAAAATTCCTGTCGCTTTTCCTCCGATGATCCCAAAGAATACTCTGGGAGAAGTCATCTCTAAAAAAGGCATCTCCCAGCTGCGCCTGGCCGAGACTGAAAAATGGGCGCATGTCACTTATTTCTTCAACGGCTTGTGCGAATGTATCTTTACTCACGAAAAACGCATCCATATCCCCAGCCCTAAAAGTGTCATGACCTATGACAAAAAACCGAAGATGAAAGTGCGGGAGATCACTGATGCCCTGCTAAAAAATACCAAAGAACATGATTTCTTTGTGGTCAATTTTGCTAACGCTGACATGGTCGGGCATACTGGAAATTTGAAAGCGACGATAAAAGCAGTCGAAGAGATCGATAGGCAGATCGGCAGGATTGTAAAGCAATTTCCTGGAACAATATTCATCACCGCCGATCATGGCAAGTGTGAAGAGATGGAAGGAATGCACCAGACCTCGCACACTACCAATGATGTCCCGTTGATAGTAGTGAATACGGAAATGAAAATAAAAAAGAAATTAAAATTGAAATCAGGCGGATTGGCTGACATCGCTCCTACTATATTGAAGGTGATGGAGATCAAGAAGCCGAAAGAGATGCAGGGGAAATGTCTCTTATAGATTTATGGGTTTTTATCTCTTTTCTGGCAGATAGAAATCTCTTGATAATTCTTCTATCAACTTTGATCTTATACAGTCTTTACAAAAAGAATATCAAACAAGCAGTTTTTATTTTTATCAGTTATGTCGGCGGGATAATCTTAAGTAAAATTTTGAAAGAGATATTTCAGATTCCCCGTCCCGCTGATGCGCTCATTCAGGTTGGAGGATATGCTTTTCCCAGCGGGCATGCCATGAGCGCAGTATTATTTTATACTTTATTGATATTTATTTTCCAGAAAAAGATTGAGAATAAATCTGCAAGGATCAGTTTTATCATTGCAAATATCCTTATTATTTTATTGGTAGGATTAAGCCGTATCATGTTGAAAGTCCATACTATTTATGACGTTGTGGGAGGATTTGTTATTGGTCTTTTTTGGTTATTCTTAGTTTATAAGGTTATAGAAAAAATTTCACCTAAAAATTTATAAATGGGCTTTCAGATTAAATTTTATGGTCGAAATAGCTGAAAAAAATCAACGTTTGTTAAAGGAAAATTTTAGTGGTTCTATGCGCTATGATATGAAAAGAAATTTAGCTTTTATAGTTTTAGATGGAAAAAGGATCATTTATCAGGCCTTCTTTTACTTTAGTCCTGACGATGGAGAGATTTTTTATTTTAGTCGGAATAATCCCCCGAAAAATTGCGCTTATGAGCGAGGGAATCTTGTGATCGACGAAGTTAATGGTGATTTTAAAAAATCCTCAAGAATCGTAAGAGTATCAGCTATTAATACTACTCCTGAATATATTGGTGGAATTCCATCACTTGAATTCTTAGAAAGATTGAAAGAATTGCCTCAAGCGAAGTTACCTGAAGCAACTAGATCACTGGCAAATTTTGATCTAGGCCAACGAGTACTGGATATAAAATATAAATTTTCTAAAAGAACCAAAGCTTTTGCACAAATGAATCTGCGCGGCACTGTTGCATTATATAATCGATCACATGCCGACCTATCAGAAAGTTTATAAGCTTTCAATTTTCTTATTTCAATTATGAAAAATGACTTAAGTAAAATTGTTTTATTGAGTGCAGCTATTACGGTTGGATGTACGCCCTGGCGCATTAGTGCTGATTTTCCTTTCCCAGGTCAACCAAATTACAACCTAGATTGCAGTCATAATCTTCCGCCTCAAATTGAAATGGTTGAAAAAAGCAAAACTATTTTATTCTACGATCCAGACAATATGCTGGAATCTTATGGTTGGGATTTAGATCGAAAAGTAGCTTATGCAACTGACGTATGTGGTAAATCCACGATAAAAATCTGGAAGTGCGATTAATCCATATCCCTGGTTTTTAATTAATCTTTAATTGATCTCTAATTTCTAATAATCGTCTGTAATTTTCCTTTTGGCTTTTCCTGCTCAAAATATTTTTCTAAAGCGGTAAAATGATCTATCTCCGTGTTTATTTTTTCCAATTCTTTCAAGCCGGATTCAGTGAACATGATCATCCTGTTTTCATAGGAGATCAATCTTTTATCTTGCAGCATCTCTAAGTTCTTGTATAACGCGCGTTCCTGCTTGGATATCTTTTTTGCCGCTAAGAGATGCTCTATAAATGCAATCTTTGAAGTCTGCACATGTACTGGTTTTTCTACCAACGGCTGATTCAGTGAAGTGTAAAAATGCCCTAAAGCATAGAGGATCAACCGCTGGGGTTTGGTAAGTATCATCGTTTTGTCTATTTAATTTAGGATTATAAAAAACTAATGTAGAAAAAGACTCTATCCTGAATCTCACTATCGTTCGGGTTAGCATCGACTCACTTTTAGTATTAGTAATCCTAGTGCGGTTCCCTCCCATAGGGAGCGCCCCCTTCCGCAATCAAAGTGATATCAAATCTATCGTTCGTGTATTGATGCTAACCCTATTCAGGAAAGAGCCGTAGAAAACCTTAAATACCTCAAAATTATTTTGATTGACAATAGTAAAAACAGGTGATACAGATGAAATTAGTTCTTAACAAAAGACCAAAGAATGTAACTATCGTTGAAGGTTTTCCCGGCTTCGGCTTGATCGGCACTATCGCTATTGAATTCTTGATGGACCATCTGGAAACAGAAAAAATAGGCACTATTGAGATGGATGAAGTTCCGGCCATGATAGCCATTCACCAGAGTAAAGTCATCGAACCGGTCTCTCTTCATTATAACAAAGAGCATAATCTTGTATTAGTGCATGCTATCAACATCGGAAAAAATACTGGATGGAAATTGTCAGAACTTATTGAAGAATTAGCCAGAGAACTAGACGCAAAAGAAGTTATATCCCTGGAAGGCGTAGGAAGTCCCAACCCGGGCAGCAAAGTTTTTTTCTATACTACCACCAATGGCAGTTTAACTAAGAAATTATCAGCTGTCGCCAGTCCTTTAAGTGAAGGGATCGTTGTCGGTGTCACCGGTGCATTGTTAGCAAAAAGTTTGAAAATTCCGATCATCGCATTCTTCGCTGAAGCGCAGAGCGGTCTTCCTGACAGCCGGGCAGCTGCAGAAATAATCAAGGCCCTGGATGCATATACTGGCCTAGAAATTGATCCTAAGCCCTTACTGCAGCAAGCTAAGATGTTTGAACAAAAGCTGAAAGGCATCGTGCAGAAGAGCGGTAAAGCAGAAGAATTACAGGAAGAGAAAAGAGAAAATTATTTTGGATAGATTAGATGCTATCTTTTTTTAGTTTTTAATTTTACTTTTTTATGATTATTTTTTTAATAATTTTTTAAATGATTTAACCGTTTTTTTCAATAAGTTTCTAACAAAAATTACAATCAAAACCTAAATGTTTTATTCTTATTTATTTCTGTTCTTTTTGTAAATTTTCAGAATATAATAATAAAACTATCAATTTTAACCATTAAGTTTTATTTTATTAAGTTATCATCTTTGCTTAAAATATCTATCCAAAGATGTCGCCAACTTTTTCTTTTAATTCCTTATCCATGTCAATAATGCTCTTTGTCCCGTATAAATCCATGGTTGTTTTATACGAAAGATGCCCCAACACCTTTTGAATAACCTCTAAACTAAGCCCTTTATCCTTTAAAATTCGCGCGCAGCTGTGCCGTAATATGTGGGGGTTGATATTCTTTAGTTCAGGGATAGGGTTGCTTAAATGGGCCTTTTGGCCGGCCTGCGCAACAATCCTATTAATTTGTGTAGGCGTGATGTGCTCTTGCGTGTTTAGGCTTGAAACGGCCGGGAATAAGTACCCTTTCTTAGGGCTATTAAGCACATATTGCACGTAAATCTTTAAATCTTCCAAAAGCTGATCAGAAAATAAGGTAGCAAGCCGGTTTATGTCTTTTTTTCCTAAAATCTGTATTTTACGCGTTTCAAAATTAATATCTTCGATGCGAATCTTAGCCAGTTCAAAACGACGCAGGCCGCAATATGCTAATATTTTGATGATAACTTTGTCACGCAGCTTGTCGGCATGCCGGACCAACAGTTTGATTTGCTCTTCTGTCAAATGAAACTGACTGCGAGAATGCGCGTTTTTGACCCTTATCACTTTTTCCTCTTTTACATCCGCCATTTTTAGTAAGAAATGTAACAAATTATTTAAATGTTACTTTTTTGGTGTTTTTTATTACATTTTAGGTCACATTATGTATAAAGTGTTACCTAATGCGTCGAATAGCCAGTTTTGACAAAATCAGCAGGTTTTTTAGAAATTTTTTTGGCACTGATAATTTTTGATTGTTTGTTTAGATCCATCACCATGGGAATGCATTTGAAAGTTCTAACTTCATTAAGATAAGCAGTCCCATCGCGTTGAAATTGGTTATTTAATGTTAGTCTTCAATAAAAAGCCTAAATTTTAGTCTTAATTTTTTCTTAATTTTTTTACGGGGGTTTCCTTCTAAACGTTTATCATTTCGCTTAAAGGTTTTTGAGATTAAACTATTTAGATTAAATTGGAAGGCAAACCGCCTCTTTATTTTTCTTTTAAGTTTAAATTAAAGGTTAAGAACCAATAGGTTTTAATCATAAAGTGTAACCTTTGTTTTGGGTATTAATGAATTATAAAAAAAACAAATAGTAAATCATTATTTTTCATACTCGTCAAGAACTTTTTCGACTTTATTGATACCCATCTTAAGACCTATTCTGCTTGTGGCTTTAGCGACTTCTCTTCCAGCGATTAAAGCAGCTAGACCATCAACAGTATATCTTACTGCTGCGGGAGCATCAGAAGCTAACCATTCCATCGTTTCGTTTGCCACATAAGCTCCGGCAGTTACTCCCACTGCAAATCCGAATAAACGAGCTATCCCCGAATAAGTATTTAGAGTATCTACTATCCCAGTTCCACCAGTCTGTTCTCTGTAAGCCATATCTCTGTACATCAAATTTAACTTACCGTAATCTGTCATTTTATTTCTTGCCCCCGTTAATCTATTTTTGCTGATCCTTTTTCATAGAAAAATATACTGCCACGCCTAACTCCGGCCGATAAAGCTTATATCCCTCGCCTTCGCGAGAGAGAACGCCGCCATCCAGTTTGTGTTTTTCCAAGTAATTTCTCAAAGAATCAATATCCCTAAATCGTCGGTTAAGTTTTACCTCAGCCGTAAGCACATCCAAATTTGTTAAACTCACAGAATCTACCCGCGTTCCTGTTTCTTCTAGATCAAGAACAGAATAAACAAAGTCGGCTTTTTTACCTGAAACACCCAATGAATGTAATAATCTTGCACTATATCCTTCAATACGGCCTAATTGGTCTCTTAGCCCTTCTAATTCTGTTTCAGCTTCATCTACCTTATCCTCTAATTCCTGTTCACGCATTTCAACATCAAATGAATCCATTATTATATTTCCCATCGATAAGGTTATTTTATAGGTGTTATTTTTAGGCAATTATAATACAATACATTAGACCTATTTTATAAACCTATTCCATAAAACTTTGCAAGCTTAAGTTTATAATATTTTCTTTTGCCTGAAGCTCTTTAAATCCTGGCTCTAAACCTACAAACAATTGGTTTTCAAAGAAAGAACGGCGAAATGGCACTCCTTTCTGGATCAAGGAAGAAATACACTCCGGAACGACAGAGGCGGATAACTCCGCTTTAACTGCAATCTCTTGGTAAGTAAGCAGTGATTCTCCAGTGTATAAAACTAAGAATACTTTACGTTCCATCTGGTTCAATGGAGCGATGCCAATTTTCTGTTTAGGCATGCCCAAACCTAATTGGATATGATCTAATCGCTGTGATACTTTTTCAAATTTGATTTCTAATTCCTGAAGGTAATCGAACAAAGCTTGCACTTCAGTGGTATTATCATTGATGGCAACAAGATGTTCTTCCAGCATTTTGCGGATGGCAGTAAATTCTTTGTTCATCATCATCACATACAGAGCATTTTTGCTCTCCCCGCTTTACACTATAAATCCGGAAAAGAAAAGCTCTTCTCCTCTACCGACCCCATGCAAAATATAATCTCCTGAATTTAAATAGCTTTCTGTTTTTGATAACACTGTTACTGATGAATGGTCATGCCGATTTTAGAAAAGCATTTAAACGGATTCTTTTTTTGCGAACTTCTTATTTTACCCTCTAAAAATTGGCCGATGTGACAATTTCAGCTGATTTACCGTCGATAATTTTATGGTTTGATTTGTGGTTTAAAAAAAAGCCAAAAAAAAGCCAAGTTAGTTTTTGCCAGGAGCTTATGACCGGTAGTGGTCACGAGCATTTTGACTAATCCCTGAAGATAGCAAATTTTATATTCCCAAAGAACTTCTTGAAAAATGATGACTTCGATTAAAGAATTCAGGAAGTACCTTAAGGCGACCGGCATCTATTCTTTATCTAAGATGGCGGATGATTTCAAAAAAATCAATCCTGAAGAAAAAGATCCTCAAAAATTTAGGTATGAGAAAGCCAGATGGCAGGGATTAAATTTAGCTTTAAGTAATTTTTTGAACACTCTTTATTTTGAGATGCTGGATTTTAAGATTGGGCTTGAGCAGGAAGTCAAAAAAACAAAATGGGAAGGAGGAAAAGTAATTCTTAACGATCTGCAAACAAAGATGGATCTGGTCTTAGCATTAAGGGAAGAGGTCTTGGCTACCGGATCTTTCACTAACCGGGAACTTTTTAGCTTAAACCAGCAAAAATTTTTACTAAAAATAATTAATTTACGCAAGGTCCTGCGGAATTATCTGGAAGAGCTTCAACCGTTTGAACAAAGTTTATTAATGAATTAGTCAGGTCAACGGCATGATCAGATCTAAACGCGACCTGGAAGTCATTCTTAGTAAATTAAAGAGTTTTGCAAAGCCATCTTTAACCTTGGAGCAATATCCTACTCCCAGCAATATTGCTGCTGAATGGGTCTGGAACATGGCCCTGAAAGGAGAAGTTGCAGGGAAAATTATCGTTGATGCCGGATGCGGTCCGGGCATCATCGGCTTAGGCTTGTTATTGTTAGGAGCGCGGAAAGTAATTTTTATAGATAAAGATCAGGAAACAATGCCCATCTGCCAGCAAAATTATGAAAAGATAAAGGAAGAATATGAAGTAGGAGCAGCAGAATTTATTGCACATGACTTCAGCCTGTTTGACGGAGAAGCAGACTTGGTAGTGCAAAATCCTCCTTTCGGCACCAAACAAGAGCATGCTGACAAGAGATTCCTGGAGAAAGCATTTGCAGTTGCACCAGTAGTATATAGCATGCACAAATGGTCTACCCAGAAGTTTGTGGAAGCTATTGTAAAAGACTTTGGATTTAAGATCACAGACCTTTGGAGATACGAGTTTCCCATCAAGGCTGCCTTTGCATTTCATGAAAAGCCGGTGCAGAAAGTTGATGTCGGATTGTGGCGGATGCAAAAAGGGTAATCGTTAGGGCAAAATTTAAGTAATACTGTCTGTTTAAACAATCATGCTTACAAAAGGAGATTTCAGGGCAAAAGCACTGAAGATTTGTCTTCGGGATGCTGGTTTGACTGAATCAGTAACCAAGCAATTAGACCATATTCTACAAGAGCAATTTAAACCAGAAAATTATAGAGAGTTGGGAGGTGTTGCTTACTTTAGGAACAATTGGCTGGAATTAGATCTAGTGCATCCCCCACAAATCAAAGAAGTTGAAGATTCATTAGTTAAATTCTCTCAAGGAGATTATAGTGGGTTGGATAGTTTAAGCCTCTTTGTTAATGACGCGGTAGATTTCCATCAAAAATACCATGGGGAGGTTATATTATTTAATGCTTTAAGACATTATATTAACGCTGTTTATAATAAAAGTAAAGAAGATCCCAATAATTTATCGCTCACAGAAAAAGAAAGGAGAAACGCCATAGAAATTTATAAGAGATTGATGAAATCTTATACTGTTGTTCCCCTAGATGAACATATAGATAAACCAGGATTTTTAGGTAGCTTCCATGTACATCCCAGCGGAAGCAAACCCTCTCCTGCGGATATCAATTCCAGTTCAGAAGATGATCTCCCTGCCTTAGTATTTTCTGCTCTTCCAACCTACCCAAAAACAGGCATAAGTATTTACTTGCTTCATCTTGGAAACGAAGAGCTGCTTTATCAAGGGCCATTACATTAAATAGGCAGAAAAG
>CAYIZT010000038.1:1531-11332 GCA_964368095.1 uncultured Methanosarcinales archaeon | reverse complement strand
CCAAATTCAATAACAACTTTTTCAATAGCATCAGATTTATCTTTGAGGCCATATCTAGCTTTGACAATATTTAAGATTTGATTTGCTTCATCAGATATTTGTATCATTGCTTGTACCATATACTTCACCTATACCTGGGATATATTTCTTGTATATAAAACTTTTGGTTGGCTTTTAATGGATTCATTTATGGGAATTTGAGTTCTATAAATTAGACTCTAGTAAACTATTACTGACTATTCCAAAAATTCCAGTTCGCACATCAATCCTAAATGATCAGACCAAGGGTAAGCAAATGTCCTGTAATTATCTATCCTGATATTTGATGATGCCACGATGTGATCTATATCCTCGGAAGGATCGCCGTTCTGATAGGTCTTAAGGCCGAAATTTTGCGGAGGATAAAGTCCGGAAGATAAGATTATTTTTAGGGTTTCGCTATCATGGCGGTCATTGAAATCACCTGCTACCAGGATATATCTCTCTGGCTGTTTTTGATTTAACTCTCGTACATAATCTGCCAGCTCAATAGCTTCTTCTTTTCTTCTGAAATCGTAGCTGCTATCATCAAAGTGGGTAGAGATAAGATCAATCTTTTTATTCCCGACGGCGATTTCGGTATGGATAAAATCCTTGAACATGTAGTCCAGGCGGGTATCGGGCTTGTGGGGATCATCTCCATACAGATGGCGGTGAACTGCTCGCATGGGAAAGAGTGAAACCGCTCCATTTCCGGTAGTCCATAATGGTGATTTCATGTATTGGTCGAAAACAACATAGTCGTAAGGAGAACCAAGATATTCTGCGATCAATTTTGGCTGGTCGAATCCTCCCGTCTTTACCGTCCCGGCGTAATCAACTTCGTTTAGGCTGATGAGGTCAATCTTTTCCTTGAGCATAAAATCGGCCAAACTTTTGGCATGCTCGCGTGCTTCTTGTTTAGAGATAAACTCAAACAAAAAAGGAGTATTGCCGCGTAGATCTGCAGCATTGAGATGAGCAAAGTGTATCATCTTTACTTCTTCATCTGGCATAGTTTCTTGCACCGCTTGATAATAAGGTAGAGCATTATTCAGGTGGATGACTTCAAAATTGCCAAGACAGGAAGTCAGACCGATACCGAGGATGCCCTGCAAGAAAACTCTTCGTGATAAAGACATGTAAAAATACGGTTTTGGAGCGTATATAAAGATTGCGCATATGGTATCTATTTTTTAATGACAATCTCAATGGCCAGGGAAACACTCTTCTGCAGTTCCAGCATTTTTATAGCTTCAGGCTTAAGCCTTCAAGATTTTCACTTCATACGATCCTAATGAATAAACTTCTACGCTGCCCTGTAGATGATCAAGTGCGCTTTTGATTTTCTCTTCTCGTAAATTTCCGTCTATCTCGATGTAAAATACATATTCTCCTATTTTTCTCCCTGAGGGGATAGATTCGATCTTTACTAAATTGATATTCTGGGACGCAAATGGTGCCAGAAGCAAATACAACAGCCCGGGACGGTCTTCCTTTGGCCTGAGCAGCAGGCTGGTCCTGGCCTTGCCGGGAATGTCCGTTTCTTCATCTGAAATGACCAAAAATAGGGTTACATTGTCAGGATTATCTTCAATATTATCTTGCACGATCTGCAGGCCATAATGTTCTGCCGCTTCTTTAGAACCTATCGCCGCAAAGGACTCATCCTGTACCGCAGTTTCCATCGCTTTTGAAGTGCTGGTGGCTTCTACGATGTTTTTTCCTGATAAAAAATAGGAACATTGCCCTAACGCCAAGGGATGTGAAATGATCTTTGTATATTGTTTTTTGCTTTTGCTCGCTACACAATGGTGGATGGGAAACGCATAAGCTTCATTTATTTTTATCTTATATTTTAACAGGCAAAGGATGCTTTCTCTTACGCTTCCCTGCAGCATGTTCTCGATGGGGATGACACCTTTGTTTACCTTTTTCTCTGCCACCGCTTTAAACACTTCTTCAATCCGGCTGCAGAAAATAAGCTCCTGTCCAGGAAATATTTTTTTCCCTACTAGATGCGAATAACTATACTCCGGCCCAAGAACGGCGATCTTACTCATTACTTATTTTCACACTCTTATTCCTCAGCGCAGGGTGGTCTTTAAAGCCTTGCTGAAGAGAACGAAGCAGTTCTTCTAATTTTTTTTTTTCATCATCTTGCACCATTGCGGTAACTTCTGTTACTGCATCCATATAAGTGCGCGCTGCATCTTCCGCAAAAGGATTTTCAGATAATATTCCAGAATACAATGAAGGCTCCTGCGAAAGCATCCTTTTTACCGCGTAGAGGCGGAGCAGTTGTGCTGGGGTGGTTATCTCTGGAAGATCTCCTTTATCCATCCTGCCAAGAGCATAGGCGAAAGCGATATTAGAGATGTGGGTCAAGCACTGTATCGCTGCCATCTTTTTATCATGCTTTACGGCATCGGTGACGGTAACTTTCAATCCCATAGATTCCAACGCATTTTTGTAACCGGAAAGATAATTTTCTCCCCGTGCCGGACATAAGATCATGTCCAATCCTTTGAATGAATCTACACTTGGCTCGAAAAGCGGATGTCCGCCTATCACTTCAGCCCGTGAATATTCAAGCATTGCCGCTACCGGTTTCTTCTTTATCGAAGTGAAGTCGGTAAGCAAGGCTTCTTCTCTTACATAAGGGCCAATCTCCTCTATGACCTGTTCTGTATATTCTAATGGGACAGAGACAATCACTACATCTCCTTGCTCTGCAAGTTGGAAGTTATTGGTGTTACCTTCATCTGAAACTAAAACAGCATAATCTTTCTTCCTAAAAGCTTCTGCAAACAAAGACCCCATCTTGCCTCTGCCGCCGATGATGGCAATAGTTGTCGGTTCTGATAGTTTCATTGTTGCACTTCTCTAGATTTTTTTATAATCAATTCAAATAATCCCTGTACAAATTTCTGGTCTTCAAAGCCCAGTTCTTTAAACATTTTTATCCGGTCTTTGATCACTTCCTGTTCTCTGTCGCGGTCTTGGATGCTCAGGTTATTTTCATGTTTGTAATCAGCAAGTTTCTGGCAGATTTCCAGCCGCTGCGCCAGCAAGAGCAGCAGCTGTTCATCGAGTGCGTCTATTTTTTTTCTAAATTCAACAAGGCTCATCGCTGCGGCACTCTCCATGCTTCTTTATCTTTCATGAATTTTTGAAATGCTGAGGCCCTCATCCCCTGCGCATAATCACAGACATCTATCCCGTTGATCTGCGGCTTTTCGTCATCTCTGATCACATCTATGATCAAGCCGTTAGCGCCAGCAGCAAGGTATGATCTGGCTGTCCGTGGAACGAAGTCTCTTTTTCCAGTAGAATGGCTGGGATCGCCGATGACCGGCAGGTAAGTTGCCTTTCGCAACTGGTATAGGAATTCAGGCCTAGGCATATTTTTCATCCCCTGGGCTTGCTCGTTTATTCCCCGTTCGCAGATTACGATTTTTGGCTGCATATTTATTTTTTCGTATTCTACGGCTAGATATTCTGCCGCGCAGAGGACTTCTATCAGTTTCGGCTTAGGCCCGGTTTTCAGCAGCACTGCTTTGTTGTGCTCAGCAGCATAATGGCCTACATCCTGCAAGAGCGCATAGTTTTGCATGTTCCGCGCGCCGATCTGCAATAGGTCAGCAAATCTTCCTACTTCTTCCACTTTCCTTTGGTCCATCACTTCGGTAACTATGGGAAGTCCGGTGATTTCACGAGCTTCAGCAAGAATTTCCAACCCTTCCAGGCCTAATCCTTGAAAAGAATAGGGGGAAGTTCGCGGCTTATATGCTCCTCCGCGAAGCATGGTTGCGCCGGCGTCTTTTACTCTTTGGGCTGTCTCTAGGGTCTGCTCCCGGGAGTGGACGGTACAGGGACCGGCGATGATAAATGGTTTTTCCGTTTCGATATGTATCCCATCAATACTTAATGGTTTAGTCTTAAGATTACCGCGATATTCATCAAACCTTCCCCTAGCTATCCGCCAGTACGATTTTTCTTCTGGCAGGGCTTCCTGCAACGTCGTTTTTGCCATATTTCTTTCTATTTTGCGCCCCTGCTTACCATTTATAAACTCTTCCTCTTTAATCGTCATTTCATTACCTCCATTATTTTATGGCCTTTTCTCTATCTTTTTCTTTTGGATTCACAGAAAACCGGATTGATGAATAACCTATCCATCGTAAACCCGGGAATGTGAATCCGGATTTACAGATAATAAAAATAGAAATAAGATGCAGAGAAAAAGCTAGCATTGCTCTCCTTTGAAATCATGCCAGCATCAGCCATATTGCTCTTGAAAAACAATAATAGTATTTAAATCTGACTATTCCACTGGTGCAAGAAATAAGAAAACTATCTTATTTCTGCACAGAAATCAAATCGTCGTTTGATTTCTTGTGTATTCACCAGTGGTCAGGAAGCGAAAATATCTTTTTTGGAATAGTCAGGGTCCGAACGGAGGGACCGCCACCAGTCTATTGACTGGTGGTGTCCCGGAGTGATTGACGATTATTATTTTTTGCTGCTAACCTATTTTTACAGAGCCTATTTTTGGGACTTTTTAGGATTTTCTTCAATTCAGAAATTGTACATAACTGTTGATGAATCCCTTGATCTCTACCGTGGTTAATCCTCGCTCAGCATAACAGTCCAAAAACTGATCTAGAAAGAGCCTATCCTCCAAAGCAAGTGAACCGTATTGTTCAGAGTTCTTAATCTTTTGTTTTTGTTGGCCTGAGTACGTAAATGGCTCTTCGACCGTGTAAAATAAAGGGCTATTTTTCAGATCGAAGTTTTCGGTTTGTTCCTCTTCTAACTGTTCACGGACCGCAGCAGCAAGCTCATCCATGGACCAATGAGGAATATTTTTGACGTTGTTATCAAGATCAAAGACCGTATAGTCAAAACCATATAAGTTTTGATCCAAGGCATACAACTTTACAAACGAAGTTACTGCTTCTCCCCGACCAATTCCTCTGCTGAGCTCTAAGGCACCATTTTTAGCAAGAACGGCTTCTTCTTCTCCATCATTGCGCCGCTTAAATACAGCACTTTCCTTATAGGTTTGACACCTTCTATTCACTTCATTAAAAACTCTTTCCCTTACTTCTATATTCTTGGTAAGATAACTTTGTAATTGCTGGTTTGCTTCATCTAAGGTAGAAAAAATCTCTACTTTTGTCATTTTAGGTAGAAAGGTCTCCAGCTTAATAATAGTTACTGATATATTCTATATGGTAGACAGGTAAGCAGATATTTGGTTAGAAAGTATTTATTTAGAAAGTATTTAGTTAGAAGGCTAGATATGGTAATTTCCTTTTTTCTTAGCAGTAAGCAAGATCTTTTCGCACTTTTAGACCTGATTTACAACTTAATCTTATTTCGCAGATAATGATCGCACAAAACTAATGCGGCCATGGCTTCGACGATAGGAACCGCACGGGGGATAACACAAGGATCATGCCTTCCATGTGCTTCTAATTCCGCTTCTTTTCCGGCTGCAGTCACGGTTTTCTGTTTTTTGCTGATGGTTGAAGTAGGCTTGAATGCGACCCTAAAAATTATGGGCATGCCGTTGGTGATGCCTCCCTGCACTCCTCCGGAGTTATTTGTTTCCGTAACGATTTTTCCTTCTCTGATTACAAAGGGATCATTATGTTCGCTTCCGTAGAGGTCCGTTCCTGCAAAACCAGAGCCGATTTCAAATCCTTTGGTAGCATTGATGGAAAGCATGGCTTTAGCCAGATCGGCTTCTATTTTATCAAACAAAGGCTCTCCTAAACCCGGCGGAACATTCTTTATTACGCATTCGATAACCCCGCCCAGAGAATCCCCCTGCTCTTTAGCTTCTTTAATCAAGGCGATCATTTTATCGGCTGTGTTTTGATCAGGACAGCGGACCATATTTGCCTCTACTTGCGCCCTGGTAATCTTTTCAGGTTCAACAATCGCGGTAAGATGTTTTATTTTCTTGGTGTAGGCGACGATCTCTACTCCTGCTTCCTGCATAAGAATTTTTCTGGCTATCGCTCCTGCAGCCACATTGCTTGCGGTCAACCGTGCTGAACTCCTTCCGCCGCCAAATGGGTCCCTGATGCCGTATTTTTTTTCATATGTAAAATCAGCATGGCTGGGCCTGAAAGTAGTCATCATATCGCCGTAATCAGCGCTTTTGAAATCGTGGTTGAAGATGATCATTGAGATCGGCGCCCCAGTGGTTTTGCCATTGAACACTCCGGAAAGGATCTCTATTTTATCCTCTTCTTTTCGGGTGGTAGTTATCTCACTCTGTCCCGGGATCCTGCGGTCCAACTCTCTCTGGATATCTTCTGTGGAAAGTTCAAGCAAGGGCGGGCATCCATCTAGTACTACGCCAATAGCTTTTCCATGGGATTCGCCCCAATTAGTTATCCTAAAGCATTCACCAAAAGAGTTGCCGGGCATGTTCCAAAACCTCGCTGTTAAGTTCTTTATTTCTCCATAGATAATACTGTTGCGCTGCCTGATAGAGAAGCATTTTTTCTCCCGTGATCAGGGTACAATCATTCTGCTGCCCCAACTTTATAAATTTGGTGATGGCGGGACGCGATACTATGTCCATAACGATTTTTTCTTTGGGCAGAGTGTGAAGCGGAATTTCTTCTTGCTGTGAACCCATCCCTGCACTGGTAGCATTGATGATGATATCATATCCGGCGCTTTCCTTCTCTGCTTCCGCTAATGAGAGGTGATCCGCATTGAACTCTTCTGCCAATCGTTTAGCTTTTTCCGGAGTCCTGTTGCTGATGGTAACTTTCGCCTCTTCTTTCTGCAATCCGTATACGATGGCCCTTGCTGCGCCGCCAGCTCCCAGCAGCAGAACTTTTTTTCCCTTAATTTCGGACTCCTCATGTAATGCCCGCAGCGCGCCATAGCAGTCGGTATTGTAGCCGATAAATTTTCCTTTTTTATTCACGATAGTATTTACTGCACCGATGCAGGCGGCAATTTCATCCACCTCATCAAGATATTGCATCACCATGACTTTATGCGGCATGGTGATTGCCGCTCCCTGAAAATTATATTTTCGCATATTTTGAACAAACTCCCCTAATTCTTTTTCTTCCACTTTAAAGGGCAGGAAGCGTGCATTTTCTGAACTGTGATGGAAAAAATAGTTTTGTATCTGCGGGGAGAGAGAGTGCTCTGTCGCCGTCCCCACCACGCCATAAATCTCTGTTCTCTCATTGATATTGGTGACATCATACTTTTCCATCTCGATCAGAGGCAATTGTCCCGGTGCAGAAATTTTTTTATCATCCAATGCGGCAAAGGTAAGAAAAGATCCATATTTTGGCGCCAATATCCTTGACAATGTTCCGCGTGCACCCATACAGAAAGCCAGGCAATTTTTCTTTCCCTGCAAAAAAGAAAAGATGGTAAAATTATCATTGATAGAATTTGCCGTTGTCACTATTTTGATAAAATCGGGCCGATGTTTTTGCATCTCATCATATTTCCGGTTTAATTCTTCTAGTGAAGGAGTCCTTAAGGAATCGTGGAAGGAAAGGATGATCCTAGTCTTTCCTTTACGTATCTCTTCAATGATATCTTTTTGATTTTCATCGAGATCAATAAATTCCGCTCCTGACTCAACTGCTTTAAGCAGCAATATCTTTTTTCCCGGCAGTTCTCCTCGGCAGGTTGCGATGATAGGTTTTGTTCTAGCTGCAATCACTTCCATCATTCTTTCTATCGATCCTTGTTCGGATAGGTTTTTATGATGATCCATCCTCCATTCGACCAGATCGGCATGCCGTTCTGCTTCGGCAAGGTCACGCTTTGCTTCTTCAACGGTTTCCGCAACTATTGGGATGCATAGTCTGGGCTTTAGGCCTAACAAAGTGATGATCTCTTCCGCGATCTGTTCCGGAGTTTTGTTGTCAGAATTTATTTCTATATCTGAACTTTTTTTGTAAAGAGGTTCTCTGCGCTCCAATACTTCTTCCACCTCTTCGGCGCTTGATCTTTGGGTCAATGCCGGCCGGTTTGAGTCTTTAATTCTTTCTTTGATAGCTGATGCATTTGCTTTTAGCCAGACAATCTTTCCGCGTTTTTTCAGTTCAGCAATATTTTTTTCTTCTTCAACTACTCCGCCGCCGCAGTCTATGATGCCATTTTCCATCTGTAAGCTATTGACGATGCTGCATTCTATCTCTCTGAATTTTTTCCAGCCATTTGCCTGGACGAAGGCTGAAATATCTCCTTTGTATCCCTCTCCTATGTGTTTGGCAATCTCCGCATCAGTGCTGACCATCTTTTTTGATAATTTCCGTGCTAAGATTTCTGCTACGCTTGTTTTTCCTGCTCCGCGGTATCCGATAAGAATTATATTTTCTATATTGTCGGTGCAGATTATTTTTGCTCCTAACTCCGATAATTTTTTCCAATATTCCGGGAAAGATTTTTTCACTACTTCCGGATTTTGTATTTTAATCCCTGCTTTTTTTAATCCCAGCAGTGCCATGCTCATGGCCATGCGGTGATCGTTATGGGTTTCTATCACCGCTGCTTTTGGTTCTATCATCGCCGCATTTAATTCTCTGTTCCCGACGATATGCAGTTCATCATCTGTGACGGTCACTTTAATGCCCGCTTTTGATAATTCCTGTGCGGTTTTCTCCAGGCGGTCGCATTCTTTATACTTAAGATGGCCTATCCCTGTTATTTTTGTCGTCCCCTCTGCGCAGGCCGCGACTACACATAAAGTTTGAACCACGTCCGGCATATCTTTCATGTTTACCTCGATAGCTTTCAGTTGCGCAGTCCCTTCTAAAATTACGCGGTCTTCTTCTACCAGAACTTTACAGCCCATCTTTTCCAGAAGATTGGCAAATGCCGCTTCTCCTTGCTGCGTTCCAGGATCAAGATCAGTGACGGTTATTTTTCCCGGCATGATCGCCGCAGCGGCCAAGAAATAACTTGCCGAGCTCCAGTCGCCGGGAATTACATATTCACAGGCCTGATACTTTTGTCCTGATTTTATCCTGAAAGTATCTTCTTCTTGATCAACCTTGCCGCCAAATTTCTTCATAAGCGTGAGGGTCATCCCTACGTATTGCTTAGAGACTAATTCTGAAGTTACTCGTATACTTACATCTTTTTTAGCATACGGCGCGATCAACAGCAAGGCGCTGAGATATTGGCTGCTGACTTCGCCGCTGATATTTGTAGTTCCTCCGGTAAAAGTTCCACCATTAATTTTTACAGGCGGAAAACCATTTTCTGCCGCTTGGCATTCTATCCCTAAATCCTGCAGGCTGTCCAGAAGTTCTTTGATGGGCCGTTCCTGGATCCGCCTGCTTCCGGTGACGGTAGTTTTTCCAGGGATCAAGGAAGCAAAAGCAGTAAGAAATCGTAATAGTGTTCCTGACTCTTTGACCTGCAGTTCTGTGGAAATTGGTTGAAATTTTCCGCCGGTGCCGTGTATGGTCAGTATAGACTGATCTTTCTGTTCTATCTTTACCCCTAATTTCTGCAGTACTTCTATGACCTGATTGATATCGTCATTATCAGGCACATTTTTGATGATAGAAATGCCCTCGGCAAGAGCGGCTATAAACAAAACCCGGTTGGCGATATATTTACTTCCGGGGACTGATAAAGTTGCATCCAACTTTTGCGGCGGCTGTATCGGTCGTATCTCTATCATTTTATTTAGGCCTTTTATCTTTATTCTTTTCATATCCCTGGTCTAATACTTTTCTCAAAAGAATCTCATCGATGGGAAAGGAATATCGC
>CAYIZT010000038.1:0-1521 GCA_964368095.1 uncultured Methanosarcinales archaeon | reverse complement strand
CTGTACATTTTTTTTATCTGGTAAGATTTTTCTTATTTTTCCTATTTTTTCTAAAAACACGCAGTGTATCTCTTGGCTGCGATTTTTTTTATCGTTTTTCATGGCTTCCCAAAGCTGTTGTTCCGACGCCATGTTTAAAGGAATCTCGCTCGGTAGGGCTAGGTCTTTTAATAATTGTATGATCCGTTCAGCCTCCTCTTGCGGCAATATTCCGGTCTCAACCGCTAATCTGCTTTCTGCTGCCATCCCCATGCTTACTGCAAATCCATGTTTGAGATGGTAATGGCTGGCTTTTTCCAGAGCGTGGCCGATAGTATGGCCAAAATTCAGGATCTGGCGCAATCCGCTCTCCAGCTCATCCTGTTCGATGATATCTTTTTTTAATTCTATACTTCTTTTTATTAGCGGAAGAATTGCAGAAGGTTTTCTCTTTACAATCTCTTCTTTATTTTTTTCGATTGCCTTAAACAAGTCTTGATCTAAAATACAGGCCATCTTGACTATTTCTGCCAAGCCGTTCAGAAATTCTTCTTCGGGGAGAGTGCTTATAAAATCAGCATTGATGATCACTGCCTCTGGCTGGTAAAATGTTCCGATGAGATTTTTTCCATGCTCGGTGTTGATACCTGTTTTTCCGCCGATGGAAGCATCAACCATGGACAATAATGTCGTTGGCACCTGGATGAAAGGTATCCCTCGAAAATAGGTTGAAGCCACAAAGCCGGTCAGGTCTCCCACCACCCCGCCGCCGAAAGCGATAAGCAGGGTGTCTTTTCCGAAATGGTGTTCTAATAAAGTATCTTCGATCTGCGCTTTCATTTCTCTGGTTTTGCTTTCTTCACCGCAAGGGATAGAGATAGTGAGAAAATCAGGGAGCATTTTTTCTAATACTGATAGATAAAGTTTCTTGACCGTGCTGTCGGTGATGACGGCTATTCTTTTTGAGCTATGGTCTTTCCGGAGAAGTTTTGAAAGTTCTGCAAGAGCCATGTCTCCCATGAAAATAGGGTAGCTCTTGCTGGGCGTTGTAACAATAATTTTTTCCATGATTATTGCCCAAAAGGCTATTATTTAAATATTGCCTATCTCTCTTAATAAAAGGGTCTGTCCTGAATCTCACTATCGCTCGGGTTAGCATCGACTCACTTTAGTATTAATTATTTTAATGCGGTTCCACCCCGTAGGGGGCGCAAGAAATGCGGAAACTACCTCATTTCTGCGCAGAAAACTGATAGTTTTCAGTTTTCTTGCGTCCCCTTCCGCAATCACTTTTTATATCGATTCTATCGTTCGTGTATTGATGCTAACCTGCATTCAGGACAGGGTCTTAATAAAAGAAGATTTTATAAATCAAGAGCCTGTTTTGCTTTTGCCTGCTAAACAATAAGACAGAGCGTGGGCCTGACTACTGCCGGGGTAGCAAAGCCTGGCCAAATGCGCAGGACTTAAGTTGCAAAACATAAGTCATCCTGTCTCTTAGTGGGTTCGAGGGTTCAAATTGCCTGCTACACTAGGCGAACG
>CAYIZT010000037.1:0-11498 GCA_964368095.1 uncultured Methanosarcinales archaeon | reverse complement strand
TAAAATAGTTCCTATCCATACCAAACAGCTCTGTAGAAAATCTTGAAAAAGTCGCCTTGGCCGCTCAGTCGCCTTTTTCTTGCTGTTTATCGTTAGAAAAAGTAACTTAACTTTATCTTATGAAAAGCTTAGCTCCTTCGCATCTTGGCCATGGCGGCAACTTTTTTTACAGAAGCATACCAAACACAACATTTAATAATTTCAAAAAGATACTTTACTGATGAATCGCACCATCAAATTATTGATACTCTCTGACATCCTGACTCTTACCGGTTTTGGGCTGATCGCCCCTATCTTGGCTATCTTCATCAAAGATAACTTGATAGGTGGCACTATTTTTACGGCAGGAATCGCCAGCACTATTTTCCTGATTACAAAGTCCAGCATCCAGCTACCTTTCTCACGCTATGTGGACAAGCATGATGACAAAGTGAAATGGCTAATTGTAGGCACATTTGTCGTCTCTTTAGTCCCTTGGATCTACATATTTTCTGATCACATCTATCTGATCTATGTTGCAGAGATAATACATGGCATCGGCAGCGGAATAGTGTACCCTACCTGGCTGGGGTTATGGAGCCTAAATCTTGACAGAAAACAAGAAAGCTTTGAATGGAGTTTTTATTCCACCTGCATCAGTATAGGAACGGCGATAACTGCAGCAATAGGGGCAGCGATGGCAGAATTTGTAGGTTTCACCATTACTTTTTTAGTGGTCTGGGCAATGTCTTTAGTCGGATTTGGTATTTTATTCTTCTTGGAAAGAAAAGAAAGAAAGAAACGAAAGATCACGCCAGAAATAAAACATTATCCTAACCGCATCAAGGCGACTAACGGAAGAAACCCAAAATTTTGAATCAATCACTTCTTAATTATCTATAATTATCCAATTATTACCTAAGATTATCTTTGGCTAAAGGCTTTCTCCATTATCTTCAGCCTTTCTTTTGGCTTCTCCGCCTTGGTTATGAATGAGCCTGAGATGACATAATCAGCCCCTGCCTTTGCGGCATCTTTAACTGTTTTTTCATTCATGCCGCCATCAACAATTATTTTTACTTTAGGATTTATTTTCTTTATCTCTGGTATCTTCCTCAGTGGAAATCGTGAATATTTTGCGCCATAAAATCCCGGATGTACGGTTAGGATAAGCACGTAATCTATACCTTTCAGATACGGCTTGATTTTCGCAACTTTTGTTTCCGGATTTAGAGCAAAAGCAATTTTCTTTTTCTGTAGTTTTGTTCCGGCAACATAATCAACTAAGTCGACTGTTTCTGCCTGTACGATGCAAAATTCAACTTTCTCCCCGTGTTTCTTGATCCATCTTTCCGGATTTTTCACCATCAAATGAGCTACATATTTAAATTTTTTTGACAGCTGAAAATTGAACCACAAGGAAGTATTTGGAACAAAATTTCCATCAGCGACATCGAGATGCAGGACCTTCGCAACACCATGCAGATTTTTTAGCATACTGTCTAGTTCTTTCTGATCTTTAGCCATCACTGAAGGGAAAATTTTCTGGCTCATGGTTTGATTCATCGTTCCAAGTGCCTGATCTTTTGCAGCCTGCGTATATGTCTTGACTCTTGAGAAAAAGGAGTAGTCAAAAAAATTTCAATCATTCTCTTAGCTTTATGCGTATGCGTAAACCATCCGGATAAGCAGATTATATTCGCGTTGTTGTGTTCTTTTGATAACCGCGCTTCCCGTAAGGAATAGGGGATGACCGCTCTTGCTCCTTTTATTTTATTAGCAGCGATGCACATTCCCTGCGCTGAACCGCACACCAAGATACCAAGGCTTTTTTCTGCAACAACTTTTCTCGCCAAAGCAGCGGCAAATTCGGGATAATCATCTTGCTGATCTAGTTTTTTGTTTCCCACATCTATGTAAGATACATGTTTGTGCTCAAGCCAATTTCTTAATTTTTCTTTTAAGTGAAACCCGGCATGATCGGAACCGATATAGATCTTTTTCATTCTTTACCTCTTTTTTAACGTTTTTAAACTTAAAAAAAGGTTAGAAGGACTGGTCCTTCTTTACCTCTTGTTCTTTGAGCCGAATAATTTTATCCTCTGCTCTGCTATTTTTTGTATCATGATACGGGCAGGCGCAAGGATATGCCGCGGGTCAAAATCTTTCGGTTTTACATGAAGGGCTTTCCTCACCGCCGCATCAAATGCGATACGTAGGTCTGTATCAGTATTGATTTTAGTTATACCATTTTTAATCGCTGTTTTTATCTGCGTATCCGGGACACCTTTCATCCCGGACAGGTCAGCCCCGTACTTTTCTGCTATTTTTACCAAACTTTGCGGAACACCGGAAGCTCCGTGCAATACCAATGGAACTTTGACTTTCTGTCTTATCTGTTGAAGAATATCCTGGCGCAGGAACGCCTTTCCATGAAACTTGTAAGCGCCGTGGGAAGTTCCTATGGCGACTGCAAGAATATCACAGCCGGTCCGCTCCACAAATTCTTTTGCTTTCACCGGATCAGTATATATGATGTTTCGGGAAGATACCGAATCTTCAGCTCCGCCAATAGTGCCCAGCTCTGCTTCCACGGAAATGCCTTTACTGTGCGCAAGAGCGACCACCTGCTTGGTAAGACGGATATTTTTTTCAAAATCTTGATGTGAAGCATCGATCATCACCGAGGAATATCCTTTCATGATGGCGTGCTTGATTATCGCAAGATCTTTGCCGTGATCAAGATGCAGAGCAATCGGAACACTGGACTTCTCAACGGCAGTTTTTGCGATCGCGTAAAGGTAATCCATCCCGGCATATTTCAAAGCGCCTTCAGAAGTGGCAAGAATAATCGGTGCTTTCAGTTTATTTGCTGCGGCAACCACTCCTTGCGCCATTTCCATGTTGTTGATGTTAAAATGAGCTACTGCGTACTTCCCTTTCTTGGCTTTCAGCAATAAATTTTTTGTATCAGCAAATGCCATATCTTTATTTTTTGAGTTGATTTATTTGCTCAAATCCTCTGTTGTGTTATATTTAGCTTATACTTCTTCATCATCTTTTTCGCTTCTCCTTCAGTTAATTGGCCAACCTTTGCCCCCACCTGCTGGATCACTGAAGAAGCATTGATCATTCCCAGACGCAGGGCATCATCAAAAGCATATTTTTTTATCAAACCTGCCAGAAATCCTGAGGTGAAAGCGTCGCCGGCTCCTGCGGTATGGACTATCTTTACATTTGGAGTTTTGGTCAAGGAGTATATAGTATTACTTTGCAGCGCGTATAATCCTCTTTTTCCATCGGTAACTACTGCTATCCGCGGGCCGCATTTCTGCAATTCTGTTAGAAGATGCTTGAAATCATTGGTGGAAGTATTCAATAAAGCTTGCGCTTCTTCTTTGTTGAGAACTATAACCGCAGTATTTTTTAGAATTACGGAGAGCTGTTTCTTCCCCTTCTGAGCCAGATAAATGGAAGGATTAAATAATAGGCTGATATTTTTCTTTTTGGCAGCCTTGGCTATTTCAAACGCAGTGCGCTGTGATTTCCCGGTCAAAGTAGCCAAATATATCCAGGAACAATTCATTTCTGAGAGAGGGAGATCTTTTGAAGATAAATCCGCTGATGCACCTTTGTGCACTAGAATGATCCGATCTTTTTCTTTTGTTGATGAGATGATGGTAGCTAAATCGGTCTGCTGCCGGCTTCTGGCCCTGCAGATATTTTCTATGCCCTCTTTCTTCAGTTCTTTAAGAATCAAATTCCCGTCTTCATCGTCGCCGACTTTGGTCGCTGTTTTTACCTTCAAGCCCAATTTGGCTAAGGCTGATGCGGAATTGGTCGCCCCTCCTCCTGAACGCTTAACTACTGATCTAACTAAAACTTTATCGCCAAGCTTAAGGGATGAAAATGGTTTGTCTATGTCCAGGAAAGTGTCTACCGTCGCCGAACCCACACAGAGAACATCGTATTGAGACATCTATTCACCATGTCAAAAGAATCCTTTGGAGTTTAAAAACATTATTGAAGGAGTAAAACTCCTTCAAAGAATGATTTTGAATAGGTTTTCAAAATCATCTATTCTCATAAGATTTATAAAGAAAATCCTTAATCAGAATCTCATGGCACCAGCAAATATGTCTAAAGATGAAAAGATAGGCTTTCACAAAGGTTCATTAGCTACTTTAAGCAAGGAACGGGAAGAATTGATGCGGATCTTACAGATTGTTGAGCAGCTCATGCAGATGCACATCAAGGAATTGAAAGATTTAGGCGTAGATCTAGCCGCTCAGGCTAAAGAAGGACCTAAGAAGCTGAAAGACAAGAAAGCTATTGAGGATGTGCTGAATTAAGGAATTTTTTTATTTTTTGTAATAATAAAAGAAAATCCTAAAATCGCTTACCCAGCGAGGAATAAAAGATTAATTACTTATTTAGGCCAGGAGTGAAATATACTTTAGGGTTATGATAGTCAATATTTAATATTTTACCATCGTTGCATTGAAGCCAGCCATAAAAAGTTGCGCCAATAGGTTTTACAGAAGCAACAATTTTGCCATCTTTGTATAATTCTAAACCAGTTTTGTCTTCGGAATCGGATAGTTGATGATAGATTACTCGCGCTTGAAGTTCACCCACATCACAACTTGCTAATACCATATCTTTATTTTCCTCGCATCCGCTTAGTAAAGCGGTTAAACTTATTATTGCGCCCAAATTCATTGATTTCATTTTTAGTTACCCCATAATATTTATGTAATTTGCAAGAAGCCATTTATAAAAATTATGTAAGACTACACTATAACTTCTCCGCGATGTATCTTCGGCAAGTAGTTCAAGATTATTCCCTCTTTATATTTTGAACAGCCGACAATATCTCCATTGTATTCTATCAACACAAATTTTGATTCCGGACCAAGATCTATCCTCAGGTCGATCCCATGAAAATACGCCTTGATCTCCCGGCTGTCTAATTTAACAATATTCTTTAGCTTATCTCTCGCTTCCTTCGCTAAAAGCTGCGCTCCTTCTTTGCTCAGCCTTACTGCGTTCCCTTTGATTTCAGCTACATACAATCCAAATTTATCTACCCGCAGCTTATTGATATCGATCTTACCCATATCCTTGTTGATCAAAGAAAGACGGCCGTCTTTGTTTTGCAGATAGGCATAATCACCTAAAAAGAATGAGCCGTAAGTCTCCTCGAAGAGCTGGCGGATCTTTTTGATGTCCCTGGTATTAAGGATGTCAAGAGTCTGCATGATTTCACCACAACCCTAAACTTATTTTTATAGCTTCATCCATACTTTCGGTAGCTTCTTCAGTAATTTTTCCTATTTTCTTAATTAATCTTTTCTTATCAACTGCCCGGATTTGATTAAAAAGAGCTTTAGACTCTTTCTTTAATCCAGAGTTTTCGTCTGTAAGCAAAATTTCTATAGGGTAAATTTTATCAGTCCCCTGAGATGTAATTGGCGCTACGATGGTAATTGGACTGTATTTGTTTCCAAGATCATTTTGAATGATTACTGCTGGCCTTTGTTTTTGGATTTCATGCCCTACAGTGGGATCAAGATTGACCAGCCAGATCTCTCCTCGCTTTACATCTGACATTATTTCACATCCGATGCTGCATCCCACTCTTGGGCAGTTTTCCTGTCTTCTCCTGCTTTTGATTGATACGCTTCTATTAATTCTTTCACCAGATTTTTTTTTCTTGTTTGAGCGACCAGCCTAGAAATAACCTGATCATAGGTTTCTTGCTCTTGCTTAATATCGTCCAAGGTATGCTTTGTTTTAAGATATACTTTAATGGTTGTCGTTTCCATAAGTATACTTTTAGTATACCTTTATAAAAACCTTTCTATAGTTGGGTAGCAAACTCTCATCCAACTCCCCACACCGGATTTTCCTTCCGTTTGATCTCTGCGATCTCTTTCAGCACTTCCAATTCCCTCTTGGATAGATTTTTTTTCAATTCTTTAAGTTTCTTGAAATGTTCTTCAGGAATATCAGTGTATAAATAATCTCCTTCTTTAACTTGTCGTCCTATGGTGACACCGTCCATAGCCATGGCCAATTGCTTCCCTTGCTCGGCAACAGTTACTGATTCTTGCGCTTCTCCGAGACTTTTGACGGAAGAGACGCGCATCCCGTCTGCTCTCATGATGGGGTCGCCAGTCCTAATCTTACCGACTTCTATATCCACCCCGATTATAGCCGGATTACTCTGTCGGAAGACATATCCTTTCATCAGCAGGAATTTGCAAGGCCGCACTAGATTGGCTAATTCCCGCTTCTCAATCTCTTTCTTTAGATTGCCGACATACTTTTCATAATCTTCAATAGTCTTGTAAATCACTTCGTTAAGGATTAAAGTTAGACCTTTCACTTTAGCATATTCGGCTACATCTGGCGCGATTTTTACGTTGAATCCTAATAAGACTCCGGTAAATTCATCTTTTTCTTTGAGCGTCTCTAAATTAGAAAGATCTTTTTTAGTGAGGTCTCCCAATGAAGCGGAAGCTATAGGAATATTTTTTTCTTCCAATAGATGGCGCAGCGCTTCTAAGCCGCCGATAGTGTCAGATTTTATCATCACTCCATGCTCCTGCTCGGTAAAGGAAAGAACTTCGCCTACCTGCTGCTGTACTTCCTGCTTCAGTCGTTCCACTTCATCTGCTTTTCCGGAACAGCTGCGCAAAGGCATGCCGGCGATGGCTTTCTCCAATTCAGGAGCGGCAATCTTGACTCCGGTTGCGGCAGTCACTTCACGGACATTCTTGAACTTGCTTTTCTTTTCTCTCATTTCTGCCAATTCGGCAGGCTCTAAGAGAGCGCGGACTTTAGTCACGATTGGCTCTCCTATGTTGCCGATAATCAAAGTGTCATTCACCCGTAATTTTCCATTGTAGATTATGCCGTCGATAGTCATGCCTAGCCCTTTTTCTTCCTTAACTTCCAGGATGGTTCCTTCGCCATGGCCTTTCTCATCTATCTCCAACTGTTTTTCCAAATATTTTTGCGCCAAGCCGGTCAAAACCATGAGCAGTTCAGGAATTCCCTGTCCGGTGACTGCAGAAACAGGAACGATGGCGATCTGCTTGGTGAAATCACTTACCCGGTCAAAACGCTCTGCCTGTAATTCGTGTTCAGCTACCTGTGCGACAATCTCATACATTTTTTTCTCGAAATTTCCCTGGATATCGTAGTCCAAAGAATTGATATTGTCGAGCAGGAATTGTTTCTGATTGTATTTCCAGCCTTTGATGAGATCCATTTTATTGGCAGCGATGATAAAGGGAACTTTGTTTGATTTGAGAATTCCGATAGACTCCGCGGTCTGTGGTTTAAAACCTTCATTGATGTCAACTACCAAGATAGCGATATCTGCCAAAGATCCGCCGCGTTTTCTGAGCGAAGTAAAAGCAGCATGCCCGGGAGAATCTATGAAAAGCAGACCGGGGATGGTCAATGATTTTATGGCCTTAAGCAATGATCCGCATATGGTTTGAATAGTTTTTATAGGCACAATGCTGCAGCCTATAGCCTGGGTGATGCCTCCGGCTTCTCTCGCTACTACTGCCGTGCCTCTAATTCTGTCTAATATGCTGGACTTACCGTGATCTACATGACCAAGTACAGTTACGATCGGTCTTCTGGTCGCCATGAGCTATGAAGCAGAATGATTCTATTTAAATTTACTCTTAGATTTGGCTATGTCCTAAATGTGGTTAGCATCAATACACGAACGCGCGAGTCCACGCTAATCCGAAGCAGAGATTCTGGACAGAGCCCTTTGATTCACATAATTTATAAATTGGAGGCATCGGTTCTTAACATAATTTAAGCGGGGGCTAAAATCATGTCTGAAGAAATAAATAATAACGGGGATAATAATTATATCGGAGTTGGAGGAACAGTAAAAAGATTGTTAATAGGGGCAGCGTTTGGAGCAGGTATTGATGCTTTGATACCAACTGAAACTGATAATACATTAGTTAGCACGCTGGTAGAAGCTACAACGTTTGGAATTTGTAGCGGGATAGGAAGTAAATATTTTGGAAAAAATTCAACCACATATGCTGCAAAAGAAGCAGGCACCTATGCTTTTGGAAGCGCGGTCGGACAGACCTTATATCAACTCTTAAAGATTTACTCGCAATGAGAAGAAGGTGTAAAAATGACAAATAAATTGGAAGCAGTTATTTTTGATTGGGCAGGAACAACTATGGATTACGGATGCTATGCTCCGGCGGTTATTTTTCAAAGAGTATTTGCTGACAAAGGCGTACCTATTTCTATGCTTGAAGCTAGAAGACCCATGGGGAAGCATAAAAAAGTGCATCTCAAAGATATCATCAGTGATCCTGACGTAGCAGAAAGATGGTCTGCAGTACATAAGCGCATGCCCACGGATGAAGATGTGGAACAGATGTTTGAGGCATTTCGGCCGATACAATTATCATATTTAGTGAAATATTCTGATCTAATATCCGGAACGCTGGAAACTGTCAAAATATGCAGAGAATCTGGATTAAAAATAGGTTCAACCACCGGATATACCGGCGAAATAATGGACTTTTTACTTTCAGAAGCCGCAGCCCGCGGTTACATGCCTGACGTTACCGTCTGTGCAACCGGACATTATGACTTAGGAAATGGAAAGATGCAGGGGCCTTTCCCTGGCTTAAGAGAAAACATTTCCAGGCCTAGACCGCATATGTGCAACCTCAACGCCTATCTGTTAAATGTTTCAGATAATGCCGCAGTGGTAAAAGTTGGAGACACCCTGGAGGATATCAGGGAAGGAAAAAGAGCCGGCATGTGGACAATCGCTCTGGCTGGGACAGGTAACGAAATGTACTTGACGGAAGAACACGAAGGACTTACTGAAGAACAGATCCAAAAGATGGACCCAGAAAAGTATCTAGAAAAGTTAAGAGTAGCATACTGTTCCATGGCGAAAGAAAGACCAGATTTTATTGCTGACAGTATTAGAAGTGTGCCGGCAATTATTTTGATGATAAATAGCAATATGCGTTGCGGAGAAAGACCAGGAGACTATTCTGCTTCAGCTATAATACGTTATAGTGAAGAACCTGCTATCAGATAATTTTTTCAAAACATTTAAGTTATATCTTTCTTTTTTCTTATCATGTCGATCATAACTGAAAGTTCCTGTAAAATAAACATAGAACTCCCGCCAAAAGATGTACATGCCCAGATGGAGGTGTTTTACAACCCAGTGATGAAGTCTAATCGTAACCTCGCCGTCCTGCTTCTAAATTCGATAGAAAATGAAAATATGAATCTCGCTTCTCCGTTGGCAGGTTCAGGGATAAGAGAATTGCGGTTCCTGAAAGAATTAAAGCCGGGAAAAATACAAAAGATTTTCGTGAATGATATCAAGGACAATTTTCCCAGAGTGATAGAGGAGAATCTAAAATTAAACTCTGTCACAAAAGACTTAAGAGAAAAAATGGTGGTTAATAACGATGATGCTAACTTATTTTTATTGAACCAGGTAAACCATTGCAAAGAAGGAGAATTCTGCGGTTATTTTGATTACATCGAAATCGATCCTTTTGGAACGCCAAACCCTTTTTTAGCGGCGGCAGTGGCACGGATAACCAGAGAAGGGATCATTGCGGTCACCGCTACAGATACTGCTGCATTGACAGGAACATATCCTAAAGTTACCAGACGAAAATACTGGGCCAGAGCAGTGCGCAATTACATGATGCATGAAACCGGATTAAGAATATTGATTAGGAAAGTACAGCTGCAGGGAGTGCAGTTCGATAAAGCGCTGATCCCGATGCTTGCATATCATAAAGACCATTATTTCCGGATCTATTTTAAATCGGTGAAGAGTAAAGAAAAATGCGATGAAGTGTTGAAGCAGCATCAATATCTGTTGTTTAATCCAAAAACTCTGGAGTTCAAAGTCTCGGAATTCAATCAGGAGAAAGGATTTGAGCATCTAGGCCCATTGTGGACGGGAACATTGTCTGACAGAAAATTGATCGCAAAAATGACAAAAGAAAATCCTTTCCCGGAAGAGCAGAAATTTTTAGACCTGCTGTGCCAGGAATCAAAGAATGATAAAGTCGGATTTTATGATCTGCACATCATCGCCAAGAAATATGGGTTGGATACTAAAAAGATTGAGCCTATTTTAGAAAAGATGAAAGGAGTAAGAACGCAGTTCTCCGGAACAGGGATTAAGACGGAAGCAGGAATCAAGGAGATAGTTAAAGCTATGAAAAATTAAAACAATTATTCGGCGGTATTATAACCCTGGCAATTCTGCTCGATCAATCTTGCTTGATGTCGCCCCTTGTTATTTCTGGCACTATAAGCAGGAATCTGCAAGAATCAATTGTAGATGGGCTAAACTATCTATTTACCAACCATTGGAAGTGATCCTTCATCTCTCGCGCCATTTAGGCGCTTTGATCGTTCAGCTGCTCCATCGTACTCCCTAAACGCGGTCAAGAATAATGACTCCCTAATCATCGGCGTAGGCGTAGAGGTATGAAACATAATTGAAAAATTGGTATTAAGCCAAGAGGCCCCTGCAATTGCACCAGCTCCTGCATGTCTTTGAACATACCCTGGATTGAGAACCTTAATACGAGCCTCGTTAATGTCAGCTTTCTTCAACAGTTCCATATTCCTAACAAAATCAGTTCCTTGGCCGTAAACACGTTCTGCGAACATTCGCTCTTCAGAATTCAATCGGTTATATCTAGTCGGAATTGTTCCAATTTCAAGATAGCGCCATCCCTTTTCATCTCCGTGCAAACGTAATTTAGCCAATGTGATCACTACTGTTTCAGGAGCGGCAAGAGCTTCTTCAAAATCTGACGTCGTGACACGGTAATTGCCTTTGCCGGTTAATTGCATAAAGGCATCGTCAATATTTCTTAAGAAAGGATTATCATTTTCTCGAGTCATTGCCAGCGTGGGAGCTTTTCTATCTCCGAGGAAATAAATCTCCCCATCTGCAGTGTGAAACCAATGATTTCGTAGCTTAAGATCACCCATATGGTTCATCAATTCATCAACGTGCAGCATAGTGCCGGGCTGAAGCCGTTGGTAAGCATCTTTCAGATTTCCAGTGATTATTTCTAAGTTCATAGTAAATTCCTCCGATTTAAGACTAGACCATTTTATAAACTCTTTTAAAAATCTTACGCAAATTGTCAATCACTCCGGGACACCACCAGTCAATAGACTGGTGGCACAAGAAATCAAACAGAAATGCCTTAGATTCGCCTACCCAATCGCAGCAAAGCTGTGGGGTATGCGGCAAATCTATCACTTCGTGACCAGCATTTCTGAGATTACAATTTGGTGTCGTTGCAGAGCAACGGGGTACAAGAAAAGAAGGAAATACTTCTTTTCTGTACAGAAGGCTACGCCTTCTTGTATTAGACCCAAATTGTAATCAAACAGTGATTTGATTTCTGTGCAGAAATGAAGTGATTCCTTCATTTCTTGCATGCTCGGCT
>CAYIZT010000036.1:0-12170 GCA_964368095.1 uncultured Methanosarcinales archaeon | reverse complement strand
TTTGACTTACGAATGCGCCTCTGGTCAATAGACCAGAGGAAATGAGTGTATTATAAAAATTATCCCCTTAATTGATTAAGGGGGTGATAAATAATCAATTAGGTACTTCTAACCCTAATTTCTCACAGATCTTTTTCTGATTCTCAGTCAAGCGCTTAGGGTGCTTACGCACAAATTCCTCAAACTCCTTGTCTATGTCCTTCATATCCGCCACCTCTTTAAAAAAGAATATTTACTAGAGAGAAGTTGTTTATAAAATTTATTTTTTCAAGTTGGTAGTGAAAATGAGTTGTTTTTTTGGAGTGAAAAAAAAGGGGAGATTATTCTTTATTTCTCAGATTCATCTTTCATATAAGGCTTACAGATCTCCCAGGCAGAAAGCATCCTATCTCTGGCCAGATATAATTCTTGAGCAGTGGAATATAATCTCTCAGCTAATCTTACTCTCCCTTTTGCACTATCGCTATCAGCTTGATGTGTGATATCTTCAGCCAGTTTTCCCATAAATTCTGCTGCACGGTCATAACGCATATTCCCTACCGCTTTAGCTAAATCTTCCAAAGAGCCGCTGTACCCATCAACTGAAGCAGGATGTTTAGATTTTGTTTCTGGCATTATTTCCAAGACAATATGTCTGTTTATATACTTTTGTACAACGATAGCTTCATCCAAAAATAAATGCCACAGCCACTCGCTCTTCCGCTAGATCTTAATAATCGAGCATCCCCGGAAGGGACATCCCCCTGCTCGAATAAAATATTATCTTCGTTTTTACCGCTCGTCTTAAGGCGGTGGCTATTTATTGGATGAAGCCTACAACAGCAAACACCTAGAATTCAAACAGCCTCTTCTGTTCTCTTTTTACTTTTAACAATCTGCTTTCTTTTAACAGCAGATTGATATCGAACCCAAATTTCCTTTTTATCAATTCTTCTGCATATTTCATCATCAGACTCTGATCAGCAAAGGCAAGCGGTTTTTCCTGTAAACTCTTTCTGGTCGCTTCCCGGCAGACCCACACCCCAAGAGGAATATTATATTCCGGTGTGATAAAGCGCAGGGCCAGGCAGCTTCCTTGCCGCTTCAGGTCTTTCATCTTCTCTAAGACCGAGATGCGGCAGGCATAATAACCGCCGGCAGTCTCTTCTGCATACTCCTTGCGGCCTTCATGATTTTCGTAATCAGTTGAATACATGTACCCATTCTTGCTCCACGGATTTACCGGGCTGGCTAAATAAGTCTCAAATAATTCATAACTCCACACTTCCGGAAAGAAAAGAAGCAGGTAATAATTTCCCCAGCCGCCACCAAAATAAGCCAGGTATTCGCCCGGCTGAAAATCCTTTATTTCTTTGATAAGCTGTTTTCCGACAGTGTCATCTACTGCAGTGATACTCCATCTGGTCGGCACCAGCTTGCGATTTTCTTTCAGGCCAATATTTCCTACCGAAAGTAATTTGTTCAGCGCGCTTTCTTCAAAACCTTTCTGATAAAGACTAACGATAGCCGGCGCTGCTTTCAGGTCGGTATCTGAGACGACACGTTCTATCCGCGAGTCAACAGAAGGATTAGTTGTGATGCGAGCATTTTTTACTGCCGCCTGCGGTCCGAAGGGAATAATTTCTTTTTCCGGCCTGAACTGCAGCTGCGGGGCTTTCTGCAGATTGACTTCCAGTTCTACCGAAGCCTTGGCCATGCCCACCTCCTGCACGATGTTCAGGAATCTGCTTCCTTTTTGGATCTCTTTCACATTAGCCTGGCTGCGCGAATTGACTAAACCATAACGCATACTGGCGATATTGCCGATAGCCGCATTTTGCTGGTTCCATAAGCGAGGAGAATCATACTGAGAAGTGTCGCCGGAAATTTGCGGACTTAGTACGCCGATATTGACCTGCGGATAGCCGAACCTGCCGATGAATGGGGCGGGCGAACTGCCCTGAAAATCAGTTTTAAAAGAGTTATTTATCTTTAGCTGGGGAATTTCTTCTATGTCTTTGTATTTGACTCTGCGGATCTGCATGTAAGGTTAAGAAGCATTTTGTTTTTAAGAATTTAGGATTAATTTTATATAAGAATACAAAATTGAAATAAAAATGGCAGATGAGAGATATTTTGCAAGTGTCCAATACCGGGAAGGAATGGAATTGACCAATAATGAGTTGAATGTATTGAGAAATTTGTCAAGTATGTATAAAGGAAGCATCTATGAAGAAGCTTCAAACGCACAAGCGCGATTGCTCGCTTTCGAATTTCCAAGCAAAGAACAAGCAGAAGGTTTTAAGAAATCTTCTGAGACTCTGGAAAAAATCCTACAAGTCCGTATAGGAAAATTGTAGATAAAGTTTAAATAAGAAGATTTATCCTAATTCTAACGAGGTGAGTATTGAAATGAATAAAGATTTGAATGCAATTCTGGAAATTAGGGAAGCACCAGATAAAATAGATCAAGATGAATTAGTAAATTTGTTAGGAAAGTGTAATTTTTCTCTCGTAGAGGGAAGGAAACCTACTTCGTTCAGAGATACTGATGGTGTGACGAAAACTATTTACGCCATTAACGGGCCAATAGAATCATATGAACTGTTAAAAGAAGAGATTCAAAAGAAAGAATATCGAGTATATGCAAATCTCAAGGGAGAAAGTATAGGCGGTTTCGGGACGCCTGGACCTACACAATGACCTTTCCACAGATACATTTTTAAAGAATTTACAATATATTTTATTTCCACGCGGACGTGCCGGAGCGGTCAAACGGGATAGGCTTAGGTTATTCTAAGCTTGTAGGTGTGAAGAGCCTTAGGCGATGAATTAAAAGACACCTATTGGGTCAGTCCCTACGCAGGTTCAAATCCTGCCGTCCGCACCATTTTTTTATTAACTTCTTCTTTTATGTACCTTAGTATAACAATGCTTATAAGCTCGATATTAAAAAAAATATCATGAAAGTGCGGGAAAGCGTCTCACCTCGCTCTAAAGAGCGAGACTTGAAAAAGAGACACTTTCTAATCCCCGCACTTTGTGACATAAATAGGCTAGAAAGCATTTATCCTCGTCTTAAAAGACGAGGCTTTCTGTCTATTTAATGCAAACCAACGGGGGTAATATCTATGAAACAATCTACAAAAATGATGAGTTCTTTAATTTTATATGCTGCTGCATCCTGCGGGACTGCAGATAAAGTTACACATGGATCAAATTATGAAACAAGCACTAGTTCCAGCTCTGGATCTTCTTCAAGCGGAAATGATACTACTACCAGCTTAGGCGGATTTGGAGGTAATGGCGGATCAGCAGGAACAGAATACAACGGAGGCTTTGGAGGCACAGGAATCGGTGGAGATGCAACTGGTGGTTTCTCTGGACAAGGCGGAAGTTATGATGCAGGAGGCTTTGGCGGTAACGGAGGAAGCGGAGATAATACCACCAGCACTACCAGCTTAGGAGGATTCGGAGGTAATGGCGGATCAGCAGGAGCAGAATACAACGGAGGATTCGGCGTGGCAGGAAAGGGCGGAGAAACTAATAGTTTATCTGGATCTGGTGGAAACACTGGAGGAGAAGGAGGAAGTGCTGGTGGATCGTACAATAATAGTGGCGGCTTCACGGCGGTAGGCGGTTACGGTGGAAGCAGTGATGAAGGAACAGCAGGAAACTACAACGGTAGCGGCGGCAACAACACCGGCGGATCAGATGGAGGTAACGGAGGAAACGGCGGTGTCAGCTGGGACTGCGGAGATCTTCTAGGAAAATTTACAACCTACTCACAAGGAGGATGGCACAATCACGCGGCCAGTCTTCTTCCAGTGATATTGAGTTCAGGAGAAGTAGTCATCGGCGATAAAGATCAAGATTATGCTGCATTTACTACCCCTGATGCGATCACTGGATTTCTGCCTGCTGTCGATGCGCCAGGAGCATTGCAAGGACAGTACACTAATCCTACCGCTACTCCTGCAGGGGTATTGGCCGGACAAACACTAACTTTAAAGTTGAATCTGGCAATAAACTCTACCGTGTGCGGCTCTACCTTGGATGATCTTGTGATCACAGAAGGCACCTGCATAAACATGAGCGTAGGTGAAGTGAAAAATTTAGCCGATCTGGCGCTCGCAGGCACAAGCATAGGATTAAGTTACTCTGACGTTAACAGATGTGTTGAAAAAATCAACCTGAACTTCAAAGAAGGCAACGCCGATAATAATTACTTGACTTTGCCATAATTTTGTTTTATTTTCTTTTTTTATTGTTTATTTTCTTCCGTTAATTTTCAGAGACTAATCTCTCGATCTCTTTTACCATCTTCTCGTTGTCGGCAATAGTTTCGTTTATGCCTGGCATTTTTTTCTGGGAAACGATAGCTTTACTAAATAACTGGCGGTTAAGAGAGATACAGCGTTTGATCGTTGCGATGGTGACCGGCCTTTTCCATTGCAGGCTGGATTTTGAAAGTGCAGTTACCAATTCCAATAGTCGCTCAAAAGATTGCAGGATGCTATTTACTAGAAGTTCAGTGTCCAGGGGATCTATAACTTTAGAAAAAAATACGTGCTTTTGTTCCGGGTCAATCATGGGCAGCATCTCTTCCAATACTGTTTCCACGGAATGGATGTACACGTACAGATCGTATATCTCCCGCTTATCTACCGTACCGCCTTCAACGTGGGTGGCTATCCGAGAAGCATGTTGACGGAATAACAGTAAGCTTGACCGCAGGCGGTTAATCTTTTCGACAAAGGACATCTCATATAATTCTTCCAAGATGATATCTTGTTTTATAGAAACTAGTTTAGAAGTCACCACCGCCAACAAAAGAAGACCAAGCGTAACTTCCAAAACTGCTATGATCTTAAAAAAACCCAAGGGGATGATGTCGCCGAATCCGGTAGAGGTGGCGGTAATAAAACTAAAATAGATAGTATCGGTTATTTTTGTGACTGGCTCTCCGGTGATGGTGGAGACTAGATTTGCCCCTAACTGTCCCAAAAATAGATAGTATATTATCCCTAACATGAAGACCAGAAAAAACCAAGTGAGCAGGATCTGATAAAAATTAACCCGCTCTAAAGAGGAAAATCTTTTCTTATGCAAGACTGTTTTATAGAAATCTATATTGCTTAAGGTTAATAATTTTTGTTTACTTAAGGAAAAAACCCTATTGGTGCTCATCTCCTTAAAAGCATCATGTAAATTAAGAAATTTTGTTTTCATCCTGCCTCTCTTTTGAGCTGATAGAGCCTTTAGGTTATATAAATATCTTTTCTGAAGAGAATAATAGATTTAAATAATAAACTTGCGTAGGTGCTTCCGAGTCGATACTCCTTCATATGCTAAATATCACTAAGCTTTCTTCAATAATTCTGCAACTTTTTTTCTGCCGATCTCTAAGATAAAGGCAGCCAGCCGTGGCCCCCGCTCTTTGTTGATCAATACGCGATAACAAAGAGCAAAGAAATCTTTGGGCTGCATATTGTGGTTCTTGCAAAGGATGTACATTTCTTCATGCAATTCCACATCGGTCCAATCACGTTCCAATAATTTCTTAGCCACTTCATGCAGGATTTTCTTTTCTTCAGCAGTCAATTTTACCTGGCTTTTCTCCTGCAACGTAAATTTGAATTCTTCCGGGGCATATTTCTGCAACCAATGGGTCGCGCATTCTGCGCGGGTGCGGAGACGTTTTTTGTCGTGCTCATTCTTGAGCTCTTTCTCAAAATAGCCTACGACCTTGTCGATATTGAAGTTATTTATCTGCAGCAGCATGGTAAGATGCCTGAATTTAGGCTGGTAAGGGATGGTCTTAGGAAGCTTTCCGATGTAACTCAGCTCATAAGCTATTTTGTATTTTTCTGCTTTCTTTTCATCCTGGATCTCTTCCGCACCAAAATAGATACGTTCGGCTTTGTCAAATTCTTCGTAGATATTTAGTACATCTGCGTCAAAGCTTATGGCAAATTCCCTATTAGGCCGAGTCCCGGCAAAAAGGTATCTGGTTATTTCCGGCTCATACACTTCAAGTACATCTTTAAGCGTAATCACATCACCTTTAGAGCTGGACATCTTGCCGTCCATACCTTTCAGGCTGATGAAATCGTACATGACATAACTTGGCGCATCAAAGTTCCATACCTGCTTGCTGATCTGTTTTCCGGTATCGTAACTTCCACCGACAGTAGAATGGTCTTTTCCGCCCGGTTCGAAATCCACTTTCTCATACGCCCAGCGCATCGGCCAATCCACCCGCCATTTCAATTTTACTAAGCCTGGCTTTTTCTTGAAATCAAAAGTATCTTTATGCCCGCATTCGCATTCGTAACTTAAAGTGTAATCTCCTTGCCAGGCCAAAGTATTGATGGTATCTTTGCCACAGGTCTCGCAGAATAACGAAACTGGAAGCCATCCTTTTTCTAAAGGCTCTTCACGATATTGATTAAGGATCTTGACAATCGCTTCGGTATTTTCCAAAGCATGCTTCATCTCTTGGGTATATTTACCGGAGCGGTAATTTTTGGCTTGGTACTTAAATTCAGGCACGATACCAACTTTAGGGACCGCTTCTTCTACTTCCTTTTCGTGATGTTCAGCATAACTTTTATGGCAGCCAAATGTATCCGGCGTGTCCACGATCGGCTTTCTAAGATATTGCCGTAACAATTCCGGCTTGGGCATATTGGCAGGAACTTTTCTGAATACATCAAAATCATCCCAAGAATAGATGAAGCGGACTTTCTTGCCCCGCTTTTCCAACGCTCTGCGGACTAAGTCAACGGTGATGATTTCCCTGAAGTTGCCTATATGCACCGTCCCTGAAGGAGTGATCCCTGCAGCTACAGTGTATGATTTCTTATTGCCTTTTTCACGGATTACTTTTTCGGCAGCTACATCGGTCCAATGCACAGATTGGTCTTCTTGGGAATCTTCTTTGCTCATGGTTTATTACCAGAAGAAGGAGTTATATAAAGATTTTGTTGCAGTATTATTTTTCTTAACTTATGAAATGAAGCAAAGTTACTTTGTATATAGATTTCACAATCCAGCTTTATCTATTGTTCTTGGACTATTTTTGGCACATAAGAGACAGAATATGCAAGAACTTCATCAAATGAAAGGGTCAAATACTGCTCCTTGCGCTCAAGAAGGATTGCCAACTTTTTCCGTGACGTGCCCTGCTTGTGCTTACTGCTTGCTAACGCTCGCACCACGACGTACCCCGCAGACGGAACCGTGGTCGTCAAAGTTGCGACCATCAGCGTCGAAATTGGAATTGCTGCCGAATTCGTTTAGCCACGAAGCCCGCCCAACGGCACCTTCTTCTGCATGTTGTCTAACATAATCTGGATTCAAAACATAAATTTTAGTTTCACCAATCTTAGCCTCTTTGAGCATTTTCATATTCTGAACAAAATCAGCTCCTTGGCCGTACACGCGTTCTGCGAACTTTCGCTCTTGGTCATTAAGTTTGCCATACTTCGCATGAGTAGTACCTATAGCTAGATAACGCCACTCTGCATTGTCACCAGACAAGCGCAAGCTAGGCAAAGCTATAAGCACGGTCTCAGAAGCGGCAAGAGCTTGTTCAACATCTTGCGCCAGAACACGATAATTATTTTTCTTTGTTAATTGTTCAAACGCATCATCAATATTCTGTAAAACCGGATTGTGAGCTTCTCGAGTTATTGCTAGGGTAGGTGTCTTCCGAGCACCATCAAGCAAATATACTTCTCCGTCAGCAGTGTAAAACCCTCGATCGCGTAATTCATTATTCTCTCGGCGTTTGTTCATCAACTGATCAACATGCAGCATAGTGCCTGGTTGAAGTTGTTTATACGCGTCGCGCAAGTTTCCAGTGATTGTTTTCAGTGACATGTGAGTTCCTCCTAAATTAGGATATTTCAACCATTGGTTGATTTATAAATTTTTACTTTAAAACAGATAATTTCTCCCCTTGAGAACAAAGAAAACTTTTACTACAACTATCCTAACCTACATCTATCTCTACAACTTCCTTACACTGCTTTTCTTTATAGCAACTTTGAGCACATGCGCTCTGCTCGGCAGTCAATAGATCTGAATCCGGAATCTCACAGGAAGAATCACAATCACTCGTCTGAGCTTTCGTACAGTCCGGCCAGGAACTGGTTTCAAGGACTTTAATGTTTGCGTCTACAACCACTCCTTCACCAAACACCCTTAATGCATTCTTATAACCAACAGCTTCCTGATAATCTTTATCGAAGCCGGCGATCACAAATCGTGAAGCCTTGACGGCCCGGTCAAATACTTTAGGATCAAAAGCATATTCAGGACCGATTTCTGTCCCCCACATGATCTTATCTGGAGCAGCATCAACTAATGGCTTATAAACCCTGATGGCTTCGTCAATAAGTGATTTCTCCTTACTATCATAGGTGGAAACAAAATTATTGATGGATTTTTGCCGGTCGGTGCTGTCTAAATCATAGATGATATCCATATTGTTGACATGGATGATATGTGCAGCATCCATGCTGAAATAGAGGTTGTCGTGTTCCTGCAACATTTTGATCAATTGATTTTTACTGTCATCTAAGTCTTCTCTGTACATGTGTATCAAAAAAGTAGTACTTGGATAAGCTTCAATCATTTTCTCAACATCATCAATCTTAGCAGCAACTGGGTGAAACATGAAGTTTAGATTATTTTTTTGCGCAAGGCTGACAAGTTGTAGGACTTTCGGATCATTATGCCGCGCGGTCCATTCCTGGGTCTCAACTTCGCCAAAACCGCGGATGAATTTATCTCCAACTATCTTCTTGGACGCAGCTAAAGTCTTGGTATACATCCCGGTTAATTGCTCTCCAAGGTATTTTTCTACTTCTTCTCCGCCGATGCCTGGATTGAAGAAAGGAATAATCCTATGGGGGTGTTTTTGAGCAGCCGCGATCACTTCTCCCAGTCCTTGGTCGCTGGTAAGAGCGCCTGCTTGCGGCTCTCCTTCAATTCCAAACATACCGATAAAAAAGTTTATGCCGTTTTTATCCAGAAGCTCAAAATAGGTATCCATAGAAGCAGATCCTACTTGCTCGGAAGTGCCATATAGAGGGCCATTGTAAGCGCCTTCATATTTTAGTTTTGGATATATGATAGAATATTCTGATTCAGCAGATTTAATCTCTTCTTTAGCTTCTGCATTAAGGGTTTCTACTGTAGGAGCTGTTTCTGCTTCCGGCTGAGCTGCCTCTTCAACCTGCTCAATACTTTCTGTTGGAGATTCTTCCGCAACTTCTGGAACTTGCGGTGCACAGGAAAGGATAAACAAGAGAATGACAATTAAACTTGCTAACAACACAAACCTCTTTTTCATGTCGGGAAGAAGAATCTTTCTATTATTAAAGATTTCTGTTTAAAAAAGCTCGATAGATTTATCCTAACGTCGCATAGAAAATCCCTTTAGTATGCTGCCCATAGTACATGAACCATTTGCTGCCTACTTTTCCTAAGGTGGGATCCCCAGGCGGACTGGAAGGAAACCTATGCAGAGGATCTTCATCTTTCGCTTCATAGACCATTTTTGGTTCAGTAAAACCAGTTCCGGTAAAAGTAGATTCATAAACACCGAAATATCCCCAGAAGAACATCTTGATGGTGCCGTCATCCCAGCGTATCAAATCAGGCGTGTCTGCAAAACCATAATATTTATCGTTCCTTGTATCTAGAGCCAAGCCTTGCACCTCAAATTTTAATCCGTCCGATGAAGTTGCCCAGAGCAGCACCGCCATGTTATTGTTGGGAGCATCTTTATACTTTCCCGGAATGGCTCCGCTATATGCCATGATGTATCTGCTGCCGTCAGCGATGGTGGTAGGCCCGGCCACATTTTCAAAAGTCAACCCCAGGCTGTTTTTGGTGTCGATACGTGTACCCAACTCGTCAGTCCATTTCAGACCGTCAGAAGATTTTGCGCTTTTTATGACTCCTGCATTTTGGAAATACATTCTCCAAGTATTGTCAGGCAGCTTCACTACATCGGGAAAAACAGTAAACGTTCTTCTTACCCCATTTTCAGGCAACCAAGTTACACCGTCGGTAGAAAGGGCAGAATACACTTCCAATTTATTTCCCGGCACTTCCGGCTCAATAGCATAATACATCCGGTATTTGCCATTGCCAAGATCGACAAAATCAGAATCAGCGTAATTGCCGGCTATCGCTGAGCCGCCGTATTTCCATCGCGGAGCTGCTGTTTCTTCTTCTGTGAGAGTTTCTTCAGGAATCGCTTCTACAGCTTCATCGACTGCCGGCTCTTCTACCTGCGATGGTAAAGGCAATTCTTGAGATACCTCTTCCACTAGTACTTGCGATGTACAGGAAAGAATAAACAGGAAAATAATAAGCAAACTTGTTAACGACAATAGCCTCTTTTTCATAAAATAAGGAAGAAATTGCTTATTATATAACTTTCGTAATCAAGGCTGAGAATTTATTTAAAGAAAATCCTGAAAAGCAGCTATCCCCAGCCCTGAAGGGCGGGGATTTCTGCTTTTTTGATTTAAATTTTCAGTTTTATCTTCTGACGGTGTTTACTTGCGTACCCCGCAAATAGGATAGGCATTTTGGATGTCACGAAGACTTGCGCTGAAATTAGAATCGTAATTGAAATTGCCAAGCCACGAAACCCGTGCAATTGCGCTTAATGCCGCATATGTCCTAACATAATTTGCATTAAGAACTTGAATTCTAGTTTTGCGGATTCCCCTGTCTCTTAACATTTTCATATTCTGAACAAAATCATCTCCTCGTCCGTATACACGTTCAGCTAATTTTCTTTCTTCACGATTCAACTGGCCATATTTTGAAGGTTTAGTCCTGATGACCAAATAATTAAAATATTCTGAAGCGCGTTCGGATAAGCGAAGATCCGGTAAGGCGATCTGCACGGTCTCAGGAGCTGCAAGAGCTTGTTCTACGTCTGCCTGGCTCAGCCGGTAATTATAATTTTCAGTAAATTTTGTAAAAGAATCGTCCATATGAATTAGAACAGGATTGTGAGATCCTCTGGTTATTGCTAATGTAGGGATATTCTGCTTGCCTTTAAGGAAGTATATTTCTCCGTCAGCAGTATAAAACCATTGATCGCATAACTCAGCATTAGTTCTGCGTCTGTTCATCAACTGATCAACATGCTGGATAGTGTCAAGTTGAAACAGTTTGCATGTTTCGCGCAAATTTCCAATTATGATTTCGAGTGGCATGATCGTTTTTGTATGATTAACTTTAGGCTTCAAAAAAAGCCTATTTATTAATTTTTCACTAAAAATTAGTTAAATCTTCTTAAAAGTTAGGCTAATCACTAGTGAACGCACACGGCCAGAAAAAGCAGATTTTATATATCTTAACTCTTTACTTATTCACAAAGAGGTGTATCAACAATCATCATCACTAGCTGCGGGAATTCTGTAAAGATAGCTAAGTCTTTAGCTAAAAAACTAAAAACAACTTATTCACCCTTAACTATTTCTGCCTTTCCGGACGGGGATACTTATCTGAAGTATAATATCGATGTCAAAGGTAGAATAGTGGTCATAGTCCAATCATTTCAACCTCATCCTGAGATGTCCTTGTTTGATATTGTGTTTGCCGCAGAGACAGCCAAAGATTTAGGAGCAAAGAAGGTAATTTTAGCTGCGCCTTATTTGGCATATATGAGGCAGGACAAGCGCTTTCATCCCGGAGAAGCGGTATCTTCCCGTATCATGGCCAAGCTGCTGAATAATTCGGTGGACAAGGTAATAACCATCGATCCGCATCTGCATCGTTACAGGTCCATGAAAGAAGTGTTTACCATTCCGGCAAAGAATCTTACTGCCAATCTGTTGATAGCTGATTTTGTGAAAAAGAAAATTTCCGATGCAGTTGTCATCGGCCCGGATTGGGAATCTTACCAATGGGCGGAAGCGATTGCCAAACGTATCGGCGTGCAATCAACAGTGTTAGAAAAAACCAGATACAGTTCCAGACATGTAACCTCAAAGATGACCAAGCAGGTTGAATTGCGGGGAAAGAATGTAGTTATTGTGGACGATATCATCTCTACCGGGCATACTATCGCAGAAGCGGCTAAGAAAGCCAAAGAAATAGGAGCAAAAAAGATTGTCGCTATCGGCGTGCATGGCTTGTTTGTGGAGAATGCG
>CAYIZT010000035.1:0-12447 GCA_964368095.1 uncultured Methanosarcinales archaeon | reverse complement strand
GACCTTCGCACGTTTCTAACGTGATACCCCGCAGCTTGCTGCGGGGAAGTTCATTATCTCAGGAGTCGCAAATGAATCAAACTTAAGTGGAGCTGTGTTTATAGTAAGGACAGAGGAAATGGTCGGTTCTTTAAGGCAATACTTAATACCTGCTAAAGGTGGCAATAAAGTAAAAATTATGATTAAATAGTCTTATTTCTATAACAAACATCACATCAACTTCTTGCATATGTTAACATACTTGCTACGTTTAATCAAAAAGGAAATTATCCTTTAAGTTATGATTTGCAAGAGGCAAAAAATGGTGACCGAGCACGAATAGAAGAAGTATAACTTCTACTTCTTATAACATACATCACAGCCATTGAGATTTCCTTCAATTTGAGCATGCAGCTGGCATAATGCTTTTGAATGTTTGATATGCTCGCTGATCTGCTGGATCTGATGGAAAGCCGAAGACGCATCAGTGATCTCCTGTGCAGCTTTCCTGATAAAGTCTTTAAGCTCTTGCGGGAAGACTATTTCCTTGCCTCTTTTTTCCTTAGTATAATGAGAGACGGTCGCCTCAGTGATGTTCAGTAATTTTGCGATAACTTTTTGTGATCTTCCCGTCTCTTTCAGCGCTACTACCAGCTCTTTCCTGATTGCAGGAAGGATATACCAGACTTCAATCTCCTGAGGATGTTTTAAAGGCAATTTCATGTCAGTGGAAAAGCAAATGTAAGTTAAAAATGTATTGGAGAATATTAGTAAAATAAAAAGAAAAATAAAAGATAAAAACCTAATTCAGTAGTTCAGCATCCACCAATCCGTAGCCAAACAGATTATCCCTGCCCACTACGCCTAAATCATCGGCAGTATTCTGCAGCAATGCTCTGATCTCTACATTGCTCATCAGCGGATTAGCTTGGGCTGCCAATGCTGCTACTCCAGAAACATGCGGTGTAGCCATGCTGGTCCCGCTCATAGTAGCATATCCCCCGCCTTTATAGGTAGAGAGGATGCTTACTCCTGGAGCGGCTAATTCCACTTTTGGCCCGACGTTGCTGAAAGATGCCAGGTTGTCTGCGCTATCTGTCGCAGAGACCGCAACTACAGAATCATAGGCCGCCGGGTATGAGACCTGTCCGCCGTAATCGTTTCCTGCCGCGGCTACTAACAATACTCCGCTGGCATAAGCAGCATCGACGGCATCATGTAATGCTTGCACGTCTGAGCTTGAGCCTAAACTCATAGATACTACCTTTGCGCCGCTTTGCACACAGTAGTCAATTCCAGCGACGACATCGCTCAAGTATCCAGAACCTTGTCTGTTCAGGACTTTAGCTGCTAACAAAGATGCGCCTGGCGCAACTCCTACTACACCTATAGTATTGTCAACTGCTGCAATTGTTCCTGCGACATGTGACCCATGGCCGTTGTCATCGTCCCATTTGGCAGGGTCGACGAAAACTCCTTTGGTAGCCACAAAATTTTTACCGCCAACGATGTTTGCCTGCAGGTCAGGGTGGTCTTTATCAATCCCGGTATCAACCACACAGACTTTTACTCCTACTCCATCATTATTGGAAAGTTCAGCATCAATCCTATCAACTCCCCACGGTAACTTTTGTGCAGGTTGTGAAGGGGCAGGTTTTCCTGTAGCAAAAACTTCAGCATCGTATTCGACACCAACCACATTAGGATTATTCAACAAGCCCTTCAAAGAAGTCACTGACACTTCGATTGCCAGCGTATTTTCAAGCAAACTATACGAATGCAACACTCTTCCTCCAGCAAGACGGACAATACCTGCATCAGGCTGTCCTTTGAATTCTAAAAATACTCTTACTTTATCCGGCTGATTTCCTGCAGCAGCTGCCAATGCGGAAACCAACAGGACGGAAATTATCATTACAACAATTAATTTTTTCATAATTTACCTCCTACTTCATTTTAACTTCATTTTATGAGCTAAAATCATTTAATGAACCAAAATTGGGACCACTATTTAAATAGTTTTTGTTTCAGGGAAATTCACTGTTCTTCTCAAAGAGCTAACAATCTCGGTGAGAACTTTCACGACTTTATCAACTTCTTTCTTGCTGGTATGCCTGCCCAGACTAAAACGTATACTTCCTCGGGCAGATTTCTCCGGCACTTTCATCGCTTCCAAAACATGGCTGACGGCTATTTCATGAGCATTGCAAGCGCTGCCGGCAGAAGCAAAAATATGCTGTTGATTCAAATATAACAATACTGTTTCTGCTTCCATGCCTTCAAAGGAAAGATGGACATTGTTTGATAGTCTTTCTGTGGGATGGCCGCTGAGAGAAACATTTTGTATATTTTTGGTAACTTCTTTAACAAAATAATCTCGTAATCCCTGCAGTCGCTTATTCTCTTTACCTTTCTCCTGTTGCGCCAATTCCAACGCTTTTGCGAACCCAGCGATCGCGGTAAAATTTTCTGTTCCGGAACGCAGACCATATTCCTGCCCTCCGCCATGAAGTGAGGGTTCAATTTTCGCGCCTTCTTTCACATACAACAATCCGGCTCCTTTTGGCCCATAGATCTTATTGCTGTTCAATGTCAACAAATCTACGCCTAATCTCTGAACGTCTAAATCTAAATGGCCCGCCTGGCAGGCATCAGTATGGAACAATACTTTTTTCTTTTTTGCGATAGCGGCGATTTCTTTAATCGGTTGAATAGTTCCTACTTCGTTGTTAGCATACATTATGGTGATTAAAATTGTTTTTTTTGTGATTGCTTTTTTAACTTCTTTTAGATCTACTTTTCCGTATTTGTCTACATCGATATAAGTAATCTTAAATCCTTCTTGTTCTAAATATTTGCACGTTTCCAATACCGCTTTATGTTCCACTTTGCTGGTGATGATATGTTTTCCTTTTTTCTTATATGCATGTGTGATCCCTTTAATCGCGAGATTTATACTTTCAGTTCCGCTGGAAGTGAAAATAATCTTGTCTCTTTTTTCAGCATTCAAGAGGTCTCTCATTCTTTCTCGTGAATTTTCCAATAATTCTTTTGATTTTCTTCCCGCATAATGGGTACTGCTGGGATTGGCAAAATATTTTTCCATTTCAGCAACTACTTTGCGGACTTCTTTTCGTACCGGAGCAGCTGCAGCATAGTCTAAGTAGATCATTTTTGTCTCATTACACTCCCAGCATCTCCCGCAATTCTTCTGACGGTTTCCAAGGCGGAGTAAAAGTAACTTCCATCTCTGCTTCTTCCGCTCCCTGTTCCAGGATCATCCTCCTCAAGTCCTCCACCATCTGCGGTCCGAATGGGCAGAGGAGAGAAGTAAAAGTCAGTACTACCTTGATCTTATTGCCGTCAATCTTTACTTCGTAGATCAACCCCAAGGTCCAGACATCTATGTTGAGTTCAGGATCTTCATATTTCTTGAACACCCGTTCAATCAACTGTTCTTTAGTTATTTGTTCTTTATCCATTTTATTATCCCTGTATTAATCCGCTAAATCCATTTTTTTCAATATATTGTGCTAATGCATATCCTTCAGATTTAACAATTTTACCCTCTAATAGTACGCTTACGGTGTCCGGCTTCAGGAAATCTAAAAATTTACTATAATGGGTGATGACGATAATTCCCGTCTCTTTTTCACTGCGGATATTTTCCACGCCTTCCGCGACTGTCTTCATCGCATCAACATCTAATCCTGAATCGGTTTCATCTAATAAAGCATATTTTGGTTCCAATAGGGCCAGCTGAAGCATCTCCATGCGCTTCTTCTCTCCGCCGGAAAATCCTTGGTTAAGATAGCGTTTGCTGAAAGAGCTGTCAATCTTTAACTGCGTCATCTTTTCTTTCAATAATTTGTGGAAATCAAGCACCGAATAGGGAGCCAAACCTTTATTTTCCCGCAGATTATTCACTGCATTCCGCAGGAAATTACTTATAGTCACTCCGGAGATCTCAGATGGATATTGAAACGATAAGAATAATCCTTTCTGCGCCCTTGCTTCCGGTTTGGCATAAGTTATATCTTCACCATTCAATAAAATTTTACCTTTAGTAATCTTGTATTTTGGATGCCCCGCCAAAGCATTTGCCAAAGTAGATTTCCCGGAGCCATTCGGTCCCATCAGGGCATGAACTTTTCCTGAATAAAATGTAAGTGTGACTCCTTTGATGATCTCTTTTCCGTCAACTTCTACGTGCAGATCAATGGCTTCTAGTTTGTTCACAGTTTTCATCGAAATCACATCTCCTCCACGGCTTGATGTAATGTTTTTAAGCAGAGCAAGGCGCATTTCCTTCTAGTGTGGCTGATAGGTATGCCTAACCAGCCCAATACTTCATCTTGGCTCATCTTTTTTGCTTCTTCTATACTTTTTCCTTTCATTTTTTCCGTCAATAAAGATGCAGAAGCCTGACTGATCGCGCACCCGTTTCCAATAAAGGAGATGTCTTCAATCTCTTTGTCTTTTACTTTTGCGTAAATAGTTATAATATCTCCGCATAAGGTGTTAACCTCGCGATGGATCACTGTATAATCAAACATCTCTTTCTTATTACGCGGGAATCTGTAATGGTCAATGACGTTTTCTTTGTACATCTCTTGTTCTTCGGTCAGATTACCTGATGCGATTTCATTTTTGTCTGTAATCGCAGTTTTTATCGCATTTTTTTCTTCTGCCGTGGCCATGTTCCTTACTGCATCGACCAGGCGATCAACATCTTCTTTTGTATTGTAGATGTAAAAAGAAGCCCGGATGCTTCCATCTAATCCTAATTTAGAGAACAACGGCATGGCGCAATGGAATCCGCCGCGTACGGCAATATTTTTCTGGTCCAATATCTCACTTACATCGTGGGCGTGAATTTCATCAACAGTAAAAGAAATGACCGGCCCCCTATTTTCAGTATTTGTTGGTCCGACAATAGTAAGTCCAGGAATGGTGGATAATTTTTCTAAAGCATACTCGGTTAATTCTCTTCCATGTGCAGCAATATTTTCCATGCCTATCTCTTGCAGATATTCTATCGCAGCCATCAATCCTGCCGCACCGGCCAGATTGGGCGTTCCAGCTTCAAATTTCCATGGCAGATCATTCCAGCTGGATCGTTCGAAATTAACTTCCTTGATCATATCTCCTCCGTAAAGGAACGGCTGCATTTCTTTCAGCAATTCTTTTTTTCCGTACAATACTCCGATTCCTGTCGGGGCGCACATCTTATGCCCGGAAAAGACTAAAAAATCGCAATTAAACTCTTTGACATCTATCGGCAGGTGCGGAACAGACTGTGCAGCATCAACAATAATCATGGCACCATTTTTATGTGCAATCTCCGCCAATTCCTTTATCGGATTGATCGTTCCTAAGACATTAGACATATGAGCGACGGAAATGATTTTAGTCTTCTCAGTGATCAATTCCCGTGCTTTCTCCAGGTCTAATCTATATCCTTTTGTGATCGGGATGAATTTTAATATTGCTTTTTTTTCCTTAGCCATCTGCTGCCAAGGCACGAGATTGCTGTGATGTTCCATCTCTGATAAAACAATCTCATCCCCGGCTTGTAGATTCTTTCCTAGTGAATAAGCTAGCAAGTTCAACCCTTCAGTAGTCCCTTTGGTAAAAATAACTTCTTCAAAATCGGCGCCGATAAATTGTGCCACAGCTTCGTGTGCTTTTTCATAGAGTACAGTAGATTTCTGTGCTAATCTGTATATACCGCGATGTGCATTGGCATTATCGTTTTCGTAATATTTTTTCACCGCTTCGATTACTTTTGTCGGTTTCTGAGTAGTAGCACTATTGTCTAAGTATATCAGTCCATTTTTCAATAAGGGAAAATCTTTTATCATAAAATTGTTCATCATATTTTCTCTTCCATCTCCAACTCGATCAATTTGTTCAATTCTATGGCATACTCCAGCGGGAGTTCCTTAACGATAGGTTCTATAAATCCGGAAACTATCAATTTCATCGCTGCTTTTTCAGAAAAACCGCGGCTTTGCAGGTAAAAAATAGCCTCTTCATTGATCTTTCCAACTTTAGCTTCGTGCGCAGCATCGACTTGATTGTTTTCTACTTTTAATGAAGGGATGGTATTGGAAACGGATAGTTCGTCAAGAATCAAGCCGTCGCAGACTACGCTGGTTACTGCTCCTTTCGCTTTTGGTAATATCCTTACCAAGCCTCTATAATTAGAAATTCCGCCGTCTCTGCTTATGCTCTTAGAGCGGATGATAGAGCAGGTGTTCGGGGCAGCATGGATGACTTTTGCGCCGATGTCCTGGTTTTGGCCTTTACCAGCGAAGGCTATGCTGAGGTTATCGGTCCTTGCTCCTTCTCCTCGCAGTACTGAACAAGGATATAACATGGTAACACAGCTGCCCATGTTTCCTGATACCCAGATCATGTTTCCGTCTTTTTCCACCAGCGCGCGTTTTGTGTTAAGATTGTAAACATTCTTGCTCCAATTCTCTATGCTGGTATAACGGACTTTCGCTCCTTCTTTTACAAAAATTTCAACGCCGCCTGCATGCAGGGAATTCTTACTGTATCTTGGAGAAGAACATCCTTCGATATAATGTAATTCTGCGCCTTCGTCGACGATGATTAAGGTATGCTCAAATTGTCCGCCGCTTTGCTCATTCATCCGGAAATATGCCTGTAACGGCAATTCAACTTTGACCCCTTTAGGGATATAGATAAAAGTTCCTCCACTCCAGACTGCGGCATGCAGCATGATAAATTTATGGTCACTGATAGGGATGCAGGAAGTCATAAAATATTTCTTGACTAATTCAGGATATTTTTGTACTGCCACATCCATGTTTTCGAAAATTACCCCTTGGTCTTTCAGTTCTTTCAGTAAATGATGGTACACTACTGAACTATCATACTGCGCTCCAACCCCTGCCAGCGCTTTCTTTTCCGCTTCTGGTATTCCCAAACGGTCAAAAGTCTGTTTGATCTCTTCCGGCACTTCTTCCCAGTTATCCGTCTCCTTGGCATTTGGATCGATAAAGAAAGTTATTTCGTCGATGTTTAGTTCACGCAAGTTCGGTCCCCAGTTAGGCATAGGCGTTTTATTGAATAATTCCAATGCTTTCAATCTTTTATCCAGCATCCAATCTGGTTCATTTTTGGTTTTAGAGATAAGCCTGACTATTTCTCCGCTCAACCCCGGCTTAGCGATATATTTAGCTTTATGTTGGTCTGCTTTATCATACAATTCCCGGTTGATAATTAGGTCTGTTTCTTGCATTTTCTCCTCTTACATTTAGGATAATCTTAGCTATTCTTAACTATTGTTAATTATTTATAAAGCTTATGGGCAAGAAAGGAGATATGGAATGTAAGAAAAGCCGCCCTGGCCGCTCAGTTCGTGCTTCTTCGTATACCCATTTCGCTGGAAGCACCTACCAATTACATGCATAGCACTCCCTGTTTTCGCCTCGCATCTTGGCCATGGCGGCAACTTTTTCTACAGAGTTAGGTAAATGCTGGCAAAAAATTTATATAATGAATCATTATATTTTATTATGTTTTATAATGAAGGTGAAATCAATGGTCCAAGCAATTGTAAACTTAGGAAATCATGAAGATAGGGTCTTAACTATTGTGAAAGGAAAATACGGCTTTAAAAATAAGTCCGAAGCAGTTAATTTTGTTATTGATAAATTTGAGGAAGAACTTCTTGAACCAGAATTAAAACCGGAATTTGTGCATAAGATGAAAGTTATGGAAAAATCTGGTAAGTTTAAGAGTTATAAGTCCATGCCTGATTTACGGAAGGACATAGAAAATGCGTGAATTCTTAGTAGAAGAAGGCCTTCGAAAGGTTCTTCAGAAATTAGTAAAGAGAGATAAAGTTATGTATGAAGCAGTTATGAAAAAAATTGATGAGATTGTTTCTGGTTCAACTGTCGATCATTATAAGAATTTACGAGCGCCTTTGCAGGACTTTAAGCGAGTGCATATCAAAAGTTCTTTTGTTCTCATTTTCAAGTACTTGCCCTCAGAAGATAAAATCATTTTTTTTCAACTAGACCATCACGATAATATTTACGGCTAAACAATAGGAAAATATATAAGGCTCAAATGAATCCTTAATATCAAAAGTATGGTGGATTTAAAGATGTTCAAAAGGATAGGGTTAGTCTTAGTATTGTTATTTTCTAGCGCAGTGTATTCGATTCATAATCTAGCAGTTGATCCGGCCATCCTTCATCATGATTTGGAGAGACTCTCACAAAAATGAGAAAAACCAGGGCTAAAAAAACGGTAGGAAATAAGAAAGTCTCGCCGCGTAGCAAGAATCCTCTTAGAAAAAATTCTCCTCCTCCACCAACTGATGGCAGGAAACAATTTCTTATCGCGATCATAAGTATCGTTGCTATAGTAATTTTGGCGCTTTTTTTGATATTCTCCCAGCAATTTGTGGGAAAAGCGATTCTGCAGCCATTTACCGGAGCACCAAATTCTGTTGGAGCGGAATTAATACCTGCTATTGTTTATGAAAATCAGCCCTTCTCATTAAAAATAAAGGCTAATACTGCTAATTATTATGTTAATACCGTTGGCGGCTTTATAACTTTGCCATCAGAAATGAGTTGTACGGATGTGGATAGTGTTACTAATTTATTACCAGGATGGATTGATGGTTTTCCAAACCTGCCCAGCAATAAATGTGAAAATGGCGTTATCAAGGTGGGATATGTAGTTTTTCAGTTGGCGAAAACTGGTACTTTTGATGTGGTGCAGATAAATTTTAAAGGCAAGCCAGCATGGCAGTACAAATTTGACTTTTCAAACTTTCAAGCTTATCATTCTGTTAATAATATAAATAGAATTTTTACTGAAAAAGACCCCATTGTTCAAATTGGAATCCCGGTCTGTGGAGACAGCGATACAGCGCCGACCGAACAATGCGACAATGGTCTAAATAATGATGATACAAAAGTCTGCACTTCCCTCTGCACTGATAATATATGCGGAGATGGGAAGAAATATCTTGAATTTGAGCAGTGCGATGATGGGAATACAGAAAACGGAGACGGATGTTCTTCGACCTGCGTAGAAGAGGTCTGCGGAAATGGAGTGATATCGCCGACCGAACAATGCGACAATGGCGTGAATAATGCTGATACAAAAGCCTGCACTTTGCTCTGTACTGATAATGTATGTGGAGACGGGATGAATTATATTGGGGTTGAGCAGTGCGATGATGGGAATACAGAAAGCGGAGATGGTTGTTCTTCCGCCTGCTTAGTGGAAGTAGAGGCAATCTGCGGCGACAACATTTGCGACGTGAAACAGGAATCAACTTCAACCTGTCCGCAAGACTGCGGTCTGATGTGCCCAACCAATGGATTATTTGTCTGGTGGAAGGGAGAAAATAATGCAGAAGACAGTTATAAGTTTGGATATGACGGAATTGCTGAAGCAAATGTCGGTTATACTTCTGGTAGAGTAGGCAAGGCATTTAAGTTTGACGGGGAATATGGCAGCTGGGTTAATGTAGATTCAAAACCAGGAACTCTTCTAGCAGATCCTACTGATGCCAGTCTCTCCGTAAGCTTCTGGATGAAGACTGCGGCAACCAAGAGTCCCCAGGGGTCCATGTATCTAATAGACAGCGGAGCTGGAACGGAATCAAAACGAGGATTTTATTGCAACACGGTCCAAGGATCATTATATTGCGCTGTGCGCCAAACTGCTGCCATCTACAAAGTTGCTGCTTCGAATGTTATTCCTTTAAACTCCTGGAAATATGTAACTCTTACCTTTGATGATGATAATGATGAATTAAAACTCTATGTTGATGGTGCTCTCATCAAAACAGGTACAGAACAACAAACATCCGGCACTACTTATGCATCTGCTAAAACCATCATCGGCGCGACCACTACTGGGCAGCTTCTTTTCAATGGTTCAATGGATGAAATCGCAGTATGGGACCGCGCTTTAAGTGCTGGAGAAATAAAATCTCTCTATGACTCAGGCGCTACAGGTATGTGTTCAATCACTGCATTTGTCTGTGGCAACGGCATGATAGAAGCCGGAGAAGATTGCGATGATGGAAATCTTATTGACGTTGATGGATGTTCTTCTACTTGCCAGACCGAATCCGCTATCTGCGGCGATAATGTTTGCGAAATCAAGTTTGAATCAACGGTTGCCTGCCCGCAGGATTGCGGTTTAGTCTGTCCTACTAATGGGTTAGTCTCCTGGTGGAAAGGAGAAGATTTCCAAGACAGCTTCAGCAGCCATCATGTAATTGTAGACGGAGACGTTAGTTCTATCCCTGGAAAAGTAGATAATGCTTTATATTTTAGCGGCGATGAAGATTACTTGTCTTTAGGGCAAAAACCGGGCACGATATTTTCTGATCCTACCGGTTCAAGTCTTTCCGTTAGCTTCTGGCTCAGGACCAATGCTACCAAAAGTCAGCAAGGCGCGTTATATATAATTGATTCCGGAGCAGGAACCGCAGCTCGGAGAGGATTTTACTGCAGCACTAATCAGGGAAAATTGGATTGTGCTATAAAACATGCAAATACTATTTACCAAGTCAGCGCCAATAATGCTATTCCTATGGGGGCCTGGAAATTTGTAACTTTCACTTTTGACAACGCAAAAGAAGAATTAAAACTTTATCTTGATGGAGCTTCTGTCGCTACCGGCACAAAGGCGGCTTTGTCTTCCTCAGCCTCTCCTGTGCCTACATCTGTCATCGGCGCAACTAATCTGCAAACACTTTCCTTTAATGGTACCCTGGACGAAATCGCAGTATGGGGCCGTGTTTTAACTCCTGCCGAGATCAAAGCGATCTTTGACAAAGATGATATAGGTATGTGCGCCGTCCCTGAAACCATCTGCGGCAACGGCTTTGTGGAGACTGGTGAAGAATGTGATGATGGAAATGCAATTGCTACTGATGTTTGTAACCTCTGTAAGAATGCTATTTGCGGAGATGGGGTAGTTAGATTAGGAACGGAACAATGTGATGGAAGTAATCTAGCAGGAGCTTCTTGCCAGACGTTAGGGTTTGCCGGAGGAAGTTTATCCTGTAAATCAGGCTGTCAATTTAACAATGCTGCTTGCACTGCCGCTCCACTTGTTCCGCCAGCAGTTACCTCGACAGTTAACGGAACTAAAATATCTCTTGGGAAAATTACTCCGGCAAATGATACTTTTTCGACATTAGTGACTGCCACGGAAAGTTTTCCACAAAAAGTAGTTGTATACACTGTACTTTACGATGCTAGTGGTAAAGTGCTGCAACTAGAGTCTGACGAAATAACTGGCGGCATGACAAAAGATGCTTGGAAAGTAATTACCGCAACTCATCTGCAAGCAGAAGTTAAGAAAAAAACGGTGTTAGTCTTTGATGTTGAACCAAATCCTACTGTATATGCAAAACTGGAGGAGACGTATAGCTGATTGAAGATAAACATGATGAAACGTAAAATAATATTGCATCTGGTACTATTGTTGTTGTCTCTATCGCTGGTTGCAGCAGTCAATGTCTCAACCGATAAAACAGATTATAATAGCGGAGAGGTCGTTACGGCAGCGGTCGATAATTGTATTGGGACTTCCATCGCAAAATTCCTGAACCCAGGTGGAAATTTAGTGGACATCAAAAGCGGGCAGAGTAATTGGAGCGCAACTTATCATACTTCTTCAGATACTACTGAAGGAAAATATACAGTCTCAACCAGTTGCAGCAACGGCCTAGCTGAAGCAGATTTCTGTGTTGATGCGCCAGGCTGCCTGGAAGTGGAAGAAGTATGCGTTTCGGATTGGGACTGCGGAGAATGGTCTGCCTGCGGTGTTGATCAGTTAGAAGTGAGAACTTGCACCGATAAAAATTATTGTGAGCTGGATCGGGAAGAAAGCAGGGCCTGTACAGCAGTCACAGCAGAAGCGTGTCAGGAATCATGGACCTGCCTGAGCTGGTCTACCTGCCAGAACGGAATTCAGACCAGAACTTGTTATGACCAGAATAATTGCGGAACTATCTTGAATAAACCGGCCGGACAACAATCCTGTCAGGAATCTGCTGCTCTTAAATCTGAGACTATCCCGGCCAAGGCAGTAGAAGAATCTTTCTTTGCTAAGAATAAAAGCTTGATTATCGCAGTAGTACTTGCTGCGGTTTTATTGGGTTTAGGCTTATTATACTACTTCAAGTGGAAAGGTAAGGAAGCCAGTTTAGCCGACGCTAGAGACTGGGTGAGTTCCGAGCGGGAGAAAGGTATTTCCGACGAAAATATTCGTATCGCTCTCCAGAAACGCGGCTGGGAAGAAAAAGATATCAAGGCTGCGTTTAAGAAGTTGAAGTGAGTCTGTTCTGGTTTCATCGATATGAACTAACTGTTGTTGTCCATCTGTTTTCAAGAATCCATCCTATAAGTGTCATATAATCGAAAGCGTTATATAATCGGAAAGTGT
>CAYIZT010000034.1:0-12850 GCA_964368095.1 uncultured Methanosarcinales archaeon | reverse complement strand
GGGAAGATACCTTGCGCATGGAAAGCGACCTGAAGAATCTATTGAGCAGGATGGAGCAGATGCTGGCACCTGAAAAAGAAAAGATCAGGGAGATCTCCAAACAGCACGATAAAGAAGAACAGAAATTTACCGCAGAGATCGCCAAGCTGATCTCCAGCATCCAGACAAAAGAAAAAGAGCTGGAAGTGAAGGAAAAAGAAAGCAAGGAATTCTATTCTTCGTATAAAGGGCTATTTGCGGCGAGAGAGAAGATGAGTGCTGAGGTCAGCAAGGCTGAGCACGAGATAGAGAGTTTGCGGGAAAAAAGCCGGGACTCAGAACGTGAAGTTAATCTCATCTCTTTAAAGAACGCGGAAGTAAAAGCGAAACTTGCTGGGTTACAGGAAGAATTTTCTAAGTATAAGAATGCAGTCCTGCTGGAAAATAAGTCGGTCGAAGAATTGAAACAGGAGATCAGCAAGTTTGAAGTTATGCTCAGCCAGATGTCAGCAGTGAACATGAAAGCATTGGAAGTATATGAACAGGTGGAAGTGGAATTCAATAAATTATTAGAGAAGAAAGATAGCTTAGGCAAAGAGAAAACTGATGTCTTGGCTCTTATGAATGAGATTGAGATCACGAAAAAAGAGCATTTCATGCAGACTTTTGACCGGGCGAATGACCATTTCCAAAACATTTTCAGCAATCTTTTCACTAAAGGAAAAGCTTACTTGGAATTAGAGAATGCTGATAATCCATTTGAAGGCGGATTAAACATAAAAGTAAAACTTACCGGAAACAGATTCATGGATATAAAATCCTTATCCGGCGGGGAGAAAACGCTGACTGCATTGTCATTCATCTTTGCTATCCAGGAATACCAGCCGGCATCATTCTATATCTTAGACGAAATAGATGCTGCTCTGGACAAGCAGAATTCAGAGATATTAGCCAAGTTAATCAGAAGTTACGCTGACCGTGCGCAGTATATAGTTATTTCACACAATGATTCTATCATCTCTGAAGCAGATACCTTGTTTGGGGTCAGCATGAAAGATGGGGTAAGCAAAGTAACGAGTTTGAAGATCTAATATAAAATAAATTTAGAAAAATGTTCTAAGCTGCGTTCAAAATCCAATTTTCCTTCTCCAACAATAGGAATCCTTCCTTTAGAAGCAGTTAGTTTTTTACTGATCAATAAGTCGACTGTGCTTCTTTGTTTATATTCTTTAAATAAACTGTATAATCTCCAGGCTTTCTGTTCTATAATTTCTCTCTCAAAATCTTTTACTGCTGCATAAGCCATATCTTGCATTGCTTTAGTATATCCGTTAAGTGGAGTGATAGTAAGGAACTCTATCAAATCACTTCTATCTTCTTTTGTCAAGCAAGAGTAATTAGGACCAGACTTATCTTTTTCATTTCGTAAAGTTTCGATAAGATCTTTCCTTCTCGATATGTAAATGCAGATATTTCCATATTCGCTTACCGCATTTTGCCGTCCTTTTTTTTCATCTTCTGGGCTAACTAGCATAGTTACATGTGTTGGATCTCCAGGAAGCGAGAGGTCTAATTTGATACGACAATCATCCAAATATAATAATGGCTGTTCTCCGGTCAGTTTTACATACTTATCGCTAAATCCTTGATAAGATTCCAATACTTCTTTGGAATGTTTTGTGATGGGATAGGTTCGCAATTGGCTGAACTTAAACCATGCTTTGCTGATCTGATCAGATACAAAGGCATCGATAAATGGTTCGTTTTCTTCTTCCTGTTCACTGATCCATCGCAGCTTATCTCTTACACTAGATTCTTTACCGAAAAGTGTATCCTGCGGTAAAGCCACACCTACAGATTTGAATTCTTCGTTACGCGATGGTGTTTTGGAATGTGGAATATCTTCTATAAAAGTATCATAACCTATTTTTTCCAAAAATTTTTGGATTTCTGTGCTATAGGTGGATTGTCGTATGAGCCGATCTAAACCTGCACCCTGGCCATTGATGATATACACTTCTCCTCCCGGCATGATCACTCTTTCTATCTCTTTCATGACACTTCGTGGATCTTTAAGATATTGCCAGGAACTGATCATGGTCGCGGAATGGAAAGAATGGTCTTCAAAAGGCAATTTCTTGCCTTCTGCAATATCATCTAAGTTGAATTGAACTTTATTTTCGGCGGGGTTGTGTTCAAGACATACCGGAGATAAATCCACTACCGTAGAATTAGGATAAGATAGATACCATCCTCCTCCCAGATCAAGATTTTTTCCAGAAAGTCTTTTTGATAAAAAAAAGCTGATTATCTGCTTTATCTCTTCACCAAAGTAAGTCCATTGATAACTGCCGTGATTATCCCAAATCTCTTGGTCGGTTTGATGTAAGTATCCCATAGTCTATGTTTTCAAAAAACATCAAAAAAATAAATTACATCTTTTTCATCGCTTCTTCCATCAACGGAAGGACCGCTTCAACTTCGCTCTTGAGCATTCTTCCTAATTTGGCGAAAGTATACTCTCCATCTGAGTCTTTAGTCTCTCTGCTTATCTGCAGCTTAGGCGTTCCGTTGTTGTAAGCAAATACTGCTACGGTAATCCTAGAACGTTCAAACTCTACTGATTTGGAAAACATTTCTTTGTCTAAACTTTTATCGAATCCTGCCATTTTAAATTCCTCCTATCATTTACTATTTTAGTAATGTATTGATTGTCTTATAAACTCTTGAAAAATCTTCAAATTGTGCTGCTCCTCTGAAAGGCTCTGGTTTTGGTAATCTTAAATCATACACCATTCCTCCAGCGTATACTCCACTTAATTCCTGCAAGGCAATACTGCCGGCGATATCCAGCACTGTCAATGCGCCTCTTCCCTCTGGAATACCAAAGGTAACTCCAATAATTCTTTTAAGATCATTGACATAAAGAGATTCGCAGACATTTCCCTCCTCCGACATTGCTCCTGAATAATGAATTAAGGATTTATCCCTCTCTCCGAGGAGCATTAATGGTTCTTTGGCTTTACCTTGCTGACCTATAACAAAGTGCAGCAGATTCCCTGGAACATTTGCAAAAGTAGTCATGGCTTTCCAAAGAGGCGTATAATCTTCCTGGAGTTCTAATCCTAGATCATCTGCAACTTTCTCTGCAATTGATCCAAGTTTATAATTTGCTGGTAAGGTGTATGTTTTAGATTTTATCATTTTAACCACTGTGATTATTAGTCATAACAACATGAATTTAAAAAAGTAGTTGTATTATAAAGGTATCGTTGTAAATCTAAATATCAAAATTAAATATCCAGATTGACTACTTCCTTTGCGTGCTTCTCGATGAAATCCCGTCTTGGCTCAACTTCATCGCCCATTAAAATAGTAAAGGTCTGGTCTGCGATAATGGCGTCTTCTACTGTTACTAATTTCAATTTCCGCACTACCGGATCCATGGTGGTCTCCCATAACTGCTGCGGGTTCATCTCTCCCAAACCTTTGTAGCGCTGTATACCTACTCCCTCGCCCATCTCTGCACTTATCTTATTTCTTTCTGCATCAGAATAGACATACTCGATGCGTTTTCCTTTCTGTAATCTGTACAATGGAGGCATGGCGATATAGACATGCCCTTTCTCAACCAAATGAGTCATGTGCCGGTAAAAGAAAGTCAACAGCAAGGTCATGATGTGCGATCCGTCCACGTCAGCATCGGTCATGATGATCACTTTATCGTAGCGCAGCTTGGCTATATTGAATTCTTCCCCTACTCCGGTTCCCAAGGCGATAATCATGGCAATAATTTCTCTATTTTCCATAATCTTGTGCAATCTGGCTTTTTCTACGTTTAGAATTTTTCCTCGTAAAGGTAAAATAGCTTGAAATTCTCGGTTGCGTCCTTGCTTGGCACTTCCGCCGGCAGAGTCCCCTTCCACGATGAATATTTCACATTTAGCGGGATCACGGCTGCTGCAATCTGCAAGTTTTCCTGGTAACCCTGCGCCGTCAAGAGCGCCTTTTCTTCGAGTCAATTCTCGAGCCTTATGGGCAGCTTCCCGGGCTCTCGCGGCATCGATACATTTTCCGATGATTGTTTTTATCGCGGTAGGATTTTCTTCGAAATAGGTGGTAAGCTCGTCATTTACTACTGAGCTGGCTATGCCAAAGACATCGCTGTTCCCCAACTTGGTTTTGGTCTGTCCTTCAAAAAGCGGTTCAGGAACCTTGACGGAAATAACCGCCGTCAATCCTTCCTTGACATCATCTCCAGCCAATTTGATCTCTTTACCATTAAATAATTTCTTAGCAAAATTGTTCAATACTCTAGTTAAGGCAGTCTTGAATCCAGAAAGGTGCGTTCCGCCCTCTATGGTATTGATGTTGTTGACGAAGGAAAAGACATTCTCCTGGTAACTGGAATTATAACGAAGAGCTATCTCTACGGCTATGTTGTCTTTGCTTTTCTCGAAATAGATCACTGGATGGAGAGGCTGCTTATTTTGATCGACATATTCCACGAACTGCTTGATGCCGCCTTCGTATTTGAATAGATCATGCTTTTCTGCTTCACGTTCGTCTGCCAGTTCTATCTCTATGCCCTTATTGAGGAAAGCCAATTCCCGCAGACGTTTGGCAAGAATATCGTAGTGGTACTCTAATTCGGGGAAAATGTCATGGTCGGGCTTGAAATGGACTATGGTGCCGGTCTCGCTGGTCTCTCCGATGACCTTTACTTCTCCTAAGGGATTTCCCTGTGAATATTGTTGATAATGGACTTTACCGTCACGTTTAACTTGGACTTCCAGGATGATAGAAAGAGCGTTGACTACGCTTAAGCCTACTCCGTGCAAGCCACCAGACACTTTATAGGATTGCTTATCGAACTTACCTCCGGCATGGAGCTTGGTCAAAGCTACCTGGAGAGCAGTCATGTTATACTTGGGGTGGACATCGACCGGTATGCCCCGGCCGTTATCGGCAACAGTTACAGAATTATCAGTATGGACGATAACCTTAATCTTAGTACAGAATCCAGCCAGAGCTTCGTCGATGGAGTTATCAACGATCTCCCAGACCAGGTGGTGTAATCCCCTGATGCTGGTATCTCCTATGTACATGCCCGGGCGTTTTCGCACCGCTTCCAGACCTTCCAGTACCTGAATCTGGGCTGCGCCGTACTCTTTTTTAGGAGCCGGATTTTGGTCTGTGCTTGGTTCCATTTGAGGTTGATTTCAATTACTCTTTTTTTATTGGTGTAAAAAACACTTTATCGACGATAAAATGCAAGAAATTACTGGTCTTTTTAGTTTATAAACGTATCGGTGATTTAGCGGTTATTTGCAATATTCATCTTCGACGGGAGTACTTTCCAGAAAATGCCTTATGTCGTGCAAAGAGACCATACCTATCTGCTGCTCGCCATGCTTAGTTACGATCGTTCCGATCATCTGGATTTTTCCCTCTATTACGGCGTAAACACCGGAGCCGGAAACTCCTTTAGAAACCAGTCCAAGATCTGCATACCATCTTTTTTCTTGTACATCAAGCAGCTCTCCAGTGAATATTGTTTTAGGCTGATCGCTGGGATATCCGATGCTTATAAGCGGCTGTCCTTCCTGCACTTCGCGGGCGATCTTCCCTTTGAAATATTCTCTATCTCCCAAGATCCGGAGCAGCGCCAAATCGACGGCTGGATCAGATTTAAAGACCTCAGCCGGTATATCTCCAACAGTAAGGTTGCTTTCTGTTACTTTTTTTGCAATATAATCCCCTTCATGTATCAGCGTGTGTGCTGCGGTCAAAGCAAAATATTCGTCTTCATCGTCATTTCTAAGGATAGTGCTGGAACCACTATAACTATGTTGCTCGATGTTCATCTGATACCTTTAGGTTATTTCTAATTCTACTTTTGCAGAAGCAGCAAAAATATTTTGGATATCTTCGGTCTTGATGCTCGCATCGACTGATCGGATCTTTTGTATCTCTTCCTGACTGACAGGGTTAGCTTTTTCAGCACGTACGCAAGCAGTAAATAGCATGGAACAATAGAGAATTTGATTTAGTCTCATACTTCATCAGCCCGCCAATGCGGATTAACTTCTATGTCGCCATAATCATCTTTTCTAAGGAATCCTTCCCAGGCGATCATCGCTCCTTGATCACCTGCTAAATCCATGGGCACTTTATGGAATTTAGCGCCGCGTTCTTTGCACATCAATTCTAGCATTGCACAGAAACGTTTATTTGCGCCGACTCCGCCTACCAACAATAATTCTTTTTTCCCGCTGTGAGCAAGAGCACGTTCAGCAACTTCCGTGCACATGGCAAAGGCAGTTTCCTGCAGAGAAAAGCACAAATCTTCCTTAGAAGCTTGTTTGCGCTCAAACAGCTGCTGTACTTTAGTCAGCAAGCCGGAGAATGACACATCCATCCCCTTTACTATGTAGGGTAATTCAATATACTTTCCTTTGGCAGACAGTTCTTCTATCTTAGGTCCGGCAGGGAACCCCAATCCTAAAATCCGTCCGAACTTATCAAGCATATTTCCCAAACCGATGTCAAGAGTCTCGCCCATGACATGATATTTGCCTTCTTTGTCCTTTCTTTTTTTCTGTTCTTGCACGATAACTTGAGTGTTGACACCGGAAACATAGAGGTAAGCTGGATCTTTTAATCCGTTCCATATCTTGCCGATACTTAGATGGGCGCAGCAATGGTTAACTCCAACTAATTTCTTTTTATGTTCTTTAGCCCAGGCACTGACGAGATTATATCCCTTCCAGAGTGCAGGATCTAATCCCGGACCGGCTGAATATGCAATCATGCCGATATCTTTCCATCCTGCCTCTGCTGCTCTGAAAGCTTCTTTGAGGATTTTTTCAGCAACTTTTTCATGATGTTCAGCGATCTCATGCGGGATCATGCCGGCATCTTTAGAAGTATAACTATCTTTGACATTGGCCAGGATCTTGCCTTTATCAGTTACAATGCCTACCCCGAAGGTGTGTGAGGTAGATTCTACCCCTAAAATGATCATTGACGATAAAACAATAGTATTATTTAAAAAATATACGCCAAAATAGAGATTAGAATGGTCTTTACAATAACACATCAGGATGGGAACGCGAGGGCAGGAATCCTTAAAACAGCACATGGTACTATAGAGACACCTTTCTTTATGCCTGCCGCTACCAAAGCTACCGGGAAGCATATCACCACTGATGACTATCAAAACGCAGGAGTTAAAGCACTCATCTCTAACGCTTTGATTCTCAGTTTCAAGCCAGGCATAGAAACGGTCAAACAGCTATCCGGGCTGCATCGATTTATGAATTTTAAGGGCATTATTTTTACAGATTGCGGCGGATTCCAGATGTCCCGCGGCATGTTCCAGACTAAGAGCAAAAAAGGATTACATTTCAGAAATCCGTTCAACAACAGCCCAGTGGTCATCACGCCGCAAAAGATCATGAATATTGAATTGACCTTAGACAGCGATGTAGCGATGATGCTGGATGACATGTCCGGTTATGGCGTGAGCAAGGAAGAAGCACGAGTAGCCATGGAAAATACTCATCGCTGGGGAAAGGAATCCTTACAGTGGCATCAAAAGCTGAAAGGCAATTCAAAACAATTATTGTTCGGTATCGTGCAAGGAAATTTTTATCCAGACTTGCGGGAAGAATCAGCCAAATTTATCAACTCTCTTGATTTTGACGGTATCGCTATCGGTGGTGTGGCGATAGGCGAACCTAAAGAAGATATGTATGCCGCTGTCGATGCCTCGCTGCCTTTTATTACCAAAGATAAACCGCGTTATGTGATGGGCGTGGGAAGTCCGGAAGAATTACTGGAATTGATAGGGCGGGGAGTAGATTGTTTTGATTCAGTCTATCCAACGCAAAATGCCCGGCATGGCACTCTTTTTACTGCTGACGGCAAAATTTACATTGACAGCTTAAAGCACCAGCATGACTTTACTCCTATCGATAAGGGCTGTAAATGCCATACCTGTCAACATTATACTAAGGCATACCTTCATCATCTGATGAAAATAAAAGAGCCTGCGGCTAAACGATTGATGAGCATCCACAATCTTCATTTTGTATTGCAATTAGTAGAGACAGCGAAAGAAAATATCAAGAAAGGAACTTTTAGCGAATTCAAAGAAGATTTTTTTAAGAAGTGGAAGACTTCCAAGTGATAGGCTCTGTCCTGAATGTGGTTAGCATCAATACACGAACGATAGAATCCGATATAAAAAGTTGATTGCGGAAGGGGGCGCCCCCTATGGGAGGGTAACGGAAAACAACGATTTTCCGGAACCTTCCGAAAATCATAGATTTTCGTTAGGTAACCGCACTAAAATAATTAATACTAAAAGTGAGTCGATGCTAACCCGAGCGATAGCGAGATTCAGGACAGAGCCCAAGTAATAAATCTGTAATCAAAAAATGCGGCTTTCCGGATATACCCATTTGCATAATATTTTTATAATCAACATCTTTTTATTAAACTAATGGGATTTGTGCAAGAACTTTCTGATTTAGTAACACATTTCATCAAGTGCTATCAGATCGTATATGAATATGAGCAAGGGCTGTTTATACGCAATGGGGTAGCTCGCGAACGTAAAAGAAAGTTATCTCCCGAAGAAGAAGAACGTGTCAATGCCTTGGAAAAAGAAGTTCTTAAAAAGCAGGGTTATCTGCAGTTTCTTCCTTTCCGGCGGCCTGAGTTTCCAGAAGGATTCCGACAGAGCCCCATCACCGGCCTCCCCATCTCTGATGAACGATATAGTAAGATATTGTCTCCAGGAATATACGTATTTTTCCCAGTCACAGATATGATCCTTAGGGAATCTGCTAGGGAGAAAGTTTTAAATTTAGGAAATATCACCGTCCCTACCACCGATGATGACAGCAAAGCCATGTTTGTAAGTTGTAACTTACGTTATGAGCTTAATGATCTTTATCTTGCTTACAACGAAGTGCATGATTTTGAAGCTTCATTAAAAGACCATACTCTTTCTATACTTGCGGAGTGCAGCCGGGGAAAATCATCTAAGGATTGGAATAACAAAGAAAATCTAGAATCATTAGAATGGGAAGTCTTAGAAGTCTTGCAGTCGAAAGCTAAAGAATGGGGCTTAAAGATCCATCGTATTTACATCACAGATAATGTTCCCTGTGTGGTGCAGAGATTAGCTTATGACGGCCCACCCCTGACCTTATATAATAAATAGTGCTGAAATAATAATACTCTAATAAAAAATAATAATCTAATTCTGTGCTAAAAGTAGTGTAGGTCATGATAAAAGAATTAATGTAACTAAAATAATAATGTAAAATAAAACGTAAATAATCTTATGATCCTTACTTACTGCTGGCTGCCTGTCTTTCAAGGTCCCGCTTCTTGGCGATAGCGTTGCTTCGTCCGCTGCATTGTGCTGCAGAGATGATCTCGTCAGCAAGAGCGTCTTCAATCTTGGTTTTCTTATTGAATGTCTTTAAGTATGCTCCTTGGGTCATGTTTCGCAAGGCCAAATCGACTCTGCGTTGCGGAGCGACGTCTACTGCTTTAGGATATCTTGCTCCCCCATACTCGATTGCGATGACTTCTTCGCGGGGAGCTGAATTTTCTACCGCTTTTACAAGGATAGCCAGAGGATTTTGCTTTAATTTTGCTTCTGCTTTAGTCATGGCATTTTTTACCGTGTTTAAGGCTTTAATCTTTTTTCCAGTATTGTGGCCGGAACTCATGAAATGCTTTTTTCCTTTGTGGCCGGTCTGCATCAATTTGCTGGCCAATCTTTCGACGATGAAAGTGTTAGATTTATGGAACTTGTTGCCTGCGTATCTGGCGCCGGTCTTGGGAGCCATTTTTGGATCGAGAGTCAAGTATGGGGCCAGCCCTTTATCTGATGTGGTGACGCCTTCTGCGCTCCATTTATTGAAAAATTTGATAGTTGTCATTTTTTTATTTGTTTCCGTGTATCATTCTTTGTAGAACATCAATTTTCTGAGTAAGAGAAGATTTATATTCCTGGTCAAGAATATTTTCAAACAATATTCTTTGAGCATCATTAACACTTGGATCGTATTTCATTCTAGGCATATCCATATCTCCTTTTGCACGAAGATGAGACTTAACTATCGCCTTTGCCACTGATCTAAAAGGATGGACTATGCTGAAAGGAGTAGCACATTCAGTGCCATCATATTGGAAAGATGTAGGTACAGCAGCAATGGGACTATATGCTTTTTCACAAGTAAAATAAACACTGTCTGCCATAACCGCACGCTTAGTAACTATTCCTTCTGCTTTAATCCGGTCTTCGATAGATAGCGTGTAATTGGTCATGTTTATCTCCTTGCTTTCTCTAATTTGCCTCTCAATAAAGCATCCAGACTTTGATCGTTAACTTTGATGACCTGCCATCTGATACAGGGCAAGTCTCCTTTAGAACGGCCCATTTTTCCGCCAATCTGTTCTATAATAACTTCGTCGTGTTCGTTGATAAGTTTTTGAGCGCCATCACCGGGCATAAACGCAGTAATTTGTTTTCCATTCTTTACCAGTTGAACCCGTGCGCATTTTCGCATACCTGAACAAGGTTGCTTAGCTTCAACCTGAATTTTTTCCAGAACAATCGCTTTTGCTTGGGAAGATCCTTCCAAGGGGTCTACTTTCTTTCGTAATTTTGTGCGTGAAACTAGCCTAAACTGGCTTCTTCGCTTCTGCAATTTTTTTCCGGCAGATAACCCGTTTGATTTTTTTCCCATTTTTATACGACTTTTATTTGGTGAGGAAAGAACCGTTTTACGGCTCTGTTAATCAGCTTTAAGTTCCTCCCCTGCCTTCCCATTAATAAACTTTTTGCTTTTTTATTAGTCTCTTTGATGACCACAGTCTCTTGCTCTTCCGTTATAGACTGTATCCGCAGAGGGTAAATGATATTTTTGATGAACTCAGCCACATTTTCGCTGTATTCGATGACTCTGATCTTTCGCTGCAGTTCTTGCTGCAATCTCTTGATGTTGCTGGCTCCTTTCCCTATCGCCTTACCAAGGTCTCCCGGCGCGACCACAAAATAGATGGTCCCTTCTTCGTCGGTAAAGCAATCTTTCACCTTGGCTTTGCTAACCCTCTCCATGAGGGAAGATAATCCCATGATCTCTTGGTTTAGGATTAGTCGTGTCAATTTTATTCCGTAGTCGCCAAAACGGCGATAAAGAAGTTTTTCTTGCAAAATAAACCTAGCTCTTCGTTGCTAAGCACCAATTCAATAACTGGGACTTTGACCAACTTGGCAAAAGTGACGATGTCCTCTTTAAGATCTTTCGGGCAGTTGCTGGCCAGGAATACTTTGGCCAAGCCTTTTCCCCGCAAGTGTTTCAAGACTCGCTCTTTTCCGACTATAACTTTGTTATCCTGAAGCTTTGCTTTCAGGTCTTTCATCTGTGTTTCAAGGTTTTCTGTGGCCATGATTGTTATGCTCCTTTAGATTCTACTTCATCTTTGTCACTAAACCAGGCAATCCAGTCCCCAATGGGACAGGCTGGTTGATCATGACGTTTTCAACTACTGAACTTAATTTGTCTACTTCTCCTTCCAATGCAGCGTTGATCAAATGCTTGATCGGAGTCTCGAAAGATGCCCTGGCAAGTACGCTGGCTTTTTCTTTGACTACTCCATATCTGGTTACTCCTTTGACTTCACCGGTCGCGCACATGATATCTGCTACCAGCATGATGTGGCGAATGTCGATATTAAGACCTTGCGCGTCAATGACCTTATATACTTCGCGGATTACCGCTTCCCGAGCGGCTTCAACGCCCAATATTTCGTAGACTTCGTAAATATCATTGCTCATGGTTATATTGCTATCAACTTCCGGAAGAGCTAAAATCTCTTTAAGATTTGTTCCTGAAGTTAGGACAATATATTCTTCTCCTCGTTTGACCGGCAATACCTGCTTTATGCCTTTTATCCCGGCGATCTTGAGCTCTTTGACTTTTTCTTTTAAGTTATACAATTCTTTAAGCTCCTGCGTTTTTCCGGTCTTAGCAAGAGTGATATCATCGTCAGTGCTCTCGACGCTGAATCCTTTTACTTTTGCCTTGATTATTTTTGCAAGGTCTTTAGTTGTCAAATCATAATCTGCAAGCACTGCTTTATTTATGCTAATTTTTAACACCTGATCAAAGATGTTAAGAGAATATTCTGATGCCAATTCTCCAAAAGTGGTCTCTTTGATCTTAGCTGCAAATTTTTTCAGCTTATCGATATCATTATTATAAGGCTCTTTAAGGAATATTTCCATCATCGGAGTTTTTATGTCTTTTCGAGCATCAAAAATCTCAATGATACGAGGAAGACCGGTAGTTACGTTCATTTCCGAAACCCCTGCAAAGTGGAATGTGTTTAATGTCATCTGCGTACCAGGTTCGCCGATACTTTGAGCGCTTACCAAACCTACGCATTCGCCAGGGTTGACTTTTGCGGCCTCGTGCGCGGCTACTACTATCCCCATGATTTTGATCAAGTCAGTTTTAGAGATAGATGCAGGCAATTGTTCTTTCAATTCTTTTAATACGGAAGGAGAAAGCTTATCTGCATATTCTTCAACAGTCTTTTCGTGTTCGATTTTCATCTTAGTTCTCTCCATCCGAAACCTGTTGGATGATCTCTTTAACGTCAACAACGCCGTTCTTAGTCTTGGAAACGTCTAATCCGTCCTCTCCGTAGGAGAACTGCACTACTCTTCCGCTGGCATCTCGTACAGAGCCATCATACGCTACTTTAAGGTCCTGCATGGCGTTGGACAATCTTCTATAGAGGTAACCTGATTTAGGCGTTCTCAGAGCAGTATCCATCA
>CAYIZT010000033.1:0-12920 GCA_964368095.1 uncultured Methanosarcinales archaeon | reverse complement strand
ACATTCTGACAATACTTGTTCCCCGTTCACTGCCATCGCCAGCCCATACTTTACATCCATTTCTATTGGCAAGTTCCAATCCAAAAAATCCTCTGCCACAGCCGATGTCGTTTATTTTGGTGTTGTTATCTATATGTCCAAGGACGATATTCAGATGTTTGAGTGATAATTCTCTACCAGAGATGGAACTAAACCTCGTCATCATGGAAGGGTTGTAAAAAAGTGCAAATGGCTTGTTTCTTAATCCTTCCAGCTTAAATAATTCATATCTATCCTTGAATTTTGCCATAATCAATAAGTTCCTGAATATTCTTTTTAAGAATATCCATCACTTCCGTATCCTTATCCCATGAAAGTATATCTTTATGTTTCATCTCTTCCATTATTTTTGCAGCAAAATGTTTGACCGGATTTTCTGGAAGCAATGGCTTTTCTCTTCTCTTTCCTTCCTGTGCTGAGATAACGATGCAATCGGCATGTGGTATACGTCTCATTTTAAGCGCTGCTGCACGATGCTTGCCTGTCGTCACATTAAATATCCCATTCTCCCAATAACCTTGGATAAAGGAATTGAACCCATATGGTTGATATCCTAATTTATCTAAACTAGTAAGAAGGTGCGGATAGGCAACTGGTGTATCAGAACTATGCCATTTTATGGACATGTCATCTACGCCAATAGTTTGTATGCTTCCAAAAATTTTCCTGATGCGATTAATTATTTTCATGTCTTATTTTCCCGCCTTCTTTCCACAATAATGTGGAATACTTGTATATAAAGCTTTCTTCAATATTGTGGTATGCCTAAACGGACAATGCAGGAGGTACGAAAAGCAATCTTAGAAGTATTAAGAGATGGTAAACCACACTCTCTTGGAGATTTAGAAAGAAAGACCGGCACTAACTGGCTAAGCGTGCGTAAACATGTAGATGATTTGATTATTTTTAACGCTGTAAGTAAGAAAGAGTTTCAAAAGCATGATCAAAATGGACGCCCATATATTGAAGTTACAATCACTAAAGAAGGCCTTTTCTTATTAAAGAAATTGTAATCGTATACGCCCAGCATCAACTGTTATAATACCGGCTATCTTTAGGATTATTAATCTGGCCCACTTCTATCGCTTTCTTTATTTCCTGTATGGCGTCAGCCACAGTGTATTTTACATTAAATCCCAGCATATTGTTGAATTTTGAATTGTCCTGATGATAATCCCGCAAGTCTGAGTTTTCCGGAGTCACTTCAATAGTTATATCAGGCATTTCTTTTTTTATCAATTCTCCTAATTGACATATCTGGTAATTCTGTTCGTTTGAACCTATGTTGAAAACCTGGCCTTTCACCTGATCTATCGGCGCTTCCAGACATTTGATGTACGCCTCGGCTGCGTCAGAGACATGCACTAACGGCCTCCATTGCTGTCCGCCGAAAATCTTTATCTTTTTCTCGGTGACCGCTTTCATAGTAAGAACATTAACAACTAAATCAAATCTCATCCGTGGAGAGAGCCCGTACAGCGTCCCCATCCTAAATATAGTTGGAGAGAAGTTCTCATCTACCAAGCTAAGAATACCTTCTTCAGATTTCAACTTGGATCGCGCATACAAGGAAACAGGATTAGGAGTGACGTCTTCATGCACCAATCCTTCCTGAACGCCGTAAACGCTGGCGGTGGAAGCAAAAATAAACCTATTTATTTGGTTGTATTTGCATGCTTCAGCAAAAACCTTCGTAGCCAAATAATTTATTTCTATGGTACTTTCCGGCTCCTGTTTACAGGCAGGATCGCCTACTACCGCCGCAAGATGGACCACAGAATCAATATCTTTCAAAGCTTTGTAGATAATCTCTATGTTTCTTATATCGCCTTTGACCAGCTCAAAATTTTCATGATTAAGAAGTTCTTTGATCGGCTCATCACCGAAGGTTAACGTATCCAGTACCCTCACCTTGTAATTTCTTTCCAGCAGCTTTCTGGCTAGGATCGAACCAAGATATCCTGCTCCGCCTGCAATTAGTATTTTTTTAACTTTCCTAGCCTTTGGCCCGTGATAAGAACGAAGATTCTTTGACAGCACTAAGTCAATAACTTGGCCTTCATCGTTAACGATGGGGATAAATCTTTCTGAATCATTGGTAACTCTTCTGACAATCGAACCTATGGCATTATCTACAGTCTGAGAGTCCATCAAATCCGTATTCTTGATCAGCACCGGCTCTTTATTCATTATTCCATCGACACAAGAATTGACATCGTGGCCGGCCATCACCGCTCTTCGGATGTCTCCATCTGTCACTATCCCGATTACTTTTTTATTGTCCACTACCAAGACCGTACCTATGCCATTTTTATCTATGGCATTCATGGCTTCCTTTACCGTCTTATTTTTTTCAAGCTGGATAGATCTAAGCGATTCTTCATCCATGCTACCGGCTATTTTCTTTTGGTATTCCGGGCGTTCATCTCTATTGATGCTGAAACATACCGCATCGATGAATTTCCCTTCTGAAAAATATTGTCTCTTTCTTCGTCCTTCTTCCTGGAAACCTGCTTTTTGGAAGGCGCGGATAGACCCTATATTAGTTTCATACACTTCGGCATTGATTTTTTTCAATCCCAGATTATGGAAAGCATATCCTACGGCTGACTGTATTGCTTCCGTACCATACCCTTTGCCCCAATAATTTTTATCGCCTATCATGACGCCTAAGATAGTAAAACCGTGCTCATAATTTATCGGACCTAATCTAATATTTCCAATGTGTTTGCCATAGTCTTTAGCAATGATCGCCAGTAGAACCGAATTTTCTTCTTTTACTTTCTTTTCTACATAATCTTTCACTGACCCCGCAGTATGTTTTCCAAATCTGGCTTCCATATATCTGGTAACTTCCGGATCGTTCATCCAGCTGACATACTCATCGTTTACATCGCTGGGTAACGCTTCACGTAAGAAAATTCTTTCAGTTTCTGCTAATAAGCCTGCCATTTTGACAAATCAAACCTTAGATTTACCTTCCTCTTTGGTATAATTATTCTATCAACAAAATCGGAATTCCTATTTATAAAAGTTGTTAACTTAGAACCTACACCTAGTTACTTAAAGTTTATATAGGGGAATCGTCAAAATTTTAAGATAAAAACTGGTAGAATGATGATCATATTAAATGACGCTAACCAAATAAAAAATCTAAAATAAACATGATTGCCATCATCGATTACGGAGTAGGAAACCTTTCTTCCGTTTTTAACGCTTTACAAGCCATAGGAGTAAAAGCAGAGATAACTGATGACCCTGCCAAAATACGCGCTGCAGATAAGATAATTCTGCCCGGGGTTGGCGCATTCAAAGCAGGCATGAAAAATCTACAGGATTTAGGTATCATTCCGGTTTTACATGAAGAGATTATTGTCAAAAAAAAACCTTTCCTGGGCATCTGCTTAGGAATGCAGTTAATATTTAGTAAAAGTTACGAAGACGGAGAGACTCAAGGTTTAGATTGGATCAAAGGTGAAGTTGTCCGTTTCGAAGTAGAGAAGCAGGGGTTGAGAGTTCCTCACGTCGGTTGGAATGAAGTAAAGTGCGATACTAAATCACCGCTATTCAAAAACAGCCAGGAGATACAGCACTTCTATTTCGTCCATAGTTATTATCCGGTTCCAGAAGAAAAAGTAAGTATAGGAGTATGTGACTACGGAGTCAATTTCACTGCTGTATTGCAGAAAGAAAATATCTTTGCCACACAATTCCACCCTGAAAAAAGCCAGCACGAAGGTTTGGAAATACTACGTAGATTCGCTGCATTATAGAGGCTAAAATATGTTAAAAAATAGACTTATACCCTGCCTGTTCCTGAAAAATGGCCATATCGTACGTAGTGAAAAATTTACATTCCATCAATTTTTAGGCGATCCTTTGCACCAAGTAGACCGCATCAATTCCTGGTCAGCAGATGAGCTGATTTACGTTGATATCAGTAATGAAGAGTATTATGACTTGCGGAGGGATGATCACCGGATTAAATCTATGTCCGATATCTATCAAATTATTGAAGAGATATCTAAAACTTGTTTTATTCCTTTAACCTTTGGAGGCAACATCAGAACCATCGATGACATCAGGAGAAGATTAAAATTAGGAGCTGATAAAATAATCATAAACACCATCACACATGAAAATCCTTCCTTCATAACTGAGGGGGCTAAAATATTTGGGAATCAATGTATTGTAGTCGGAATTGACGTTAAAATAAATGAGCAGGGAAAATACGAAGTATACAGCCAGCACGGAAAAAAATCAACTGGTAAGGATCCTGTTGCCTGGGCCAAAGAAGTGGAAAAATTAGGAGCAGGAGAAATTTTCCTTAATTCGATCGACCGCGATGGCACTGCGGAAGGATATGATACTGAACTTATCAGATCTGTGGCAGAAAATGTAAATATCCCGGTGATCGCGTGCGGAGGAGTGGGCACTTTTGAAGATTTCAAAGAAGGGATCGTCAAAGGAAAAGCTTCTGCTGTAGCTGCCGGAAACATTTTTAACTTCACTGAAAACAGCGTGATAAGAGCAAAAAAAATAATGCTGGCGGCCGGAGTGAATGTGCGGCCTCTCGTTAAGCCTATTAATCCCCTAACAGAAAAATCAGGATTACAAAAGATGCGAGGTTAGAAACATGCAAGAAAATAAAGATACTACTAATGAAACTGCTGGTCAGAAAATATTTCGGCCGCCAAAAATGAAATATTGTACTAAGTGTGTTTATCCTGCCTCTTCAGCCATCCCTCTGGCCTTTAATGAAGAAGGTGTATGCAGCGGCTGCATAGTCCATGAACAGAAGATGAAGATAGATTGGAGCAAACAAGAAGAAAAGTTGAAAAAATTAGTCGAACCCTATCGATCCAATAGCAATTATGATTGCATCATTCCGGTAAGCGGCGGAAAGGACAGTTATTTCCAAACTTGGTATGTAACTCAAGTATTGAAAATGAAACCTTTGCTTGTTACGTATCAGGGAAATGATTACTACGAAGAAGGCCTGCGTAACTTGAAAAAAATGAGAGAAGTGTTCAATGTTGATCATCTCATCATGAATCCTAGCGTGGAAGTTCTGAAACATCTGCATAAAAAATGTTACAAGATGATGGGCGATATGAGCTGGCATAATCATTGCGGTATCTATTCCTTTCCGGTGCAGGTAGCTGTTAAATTTAAAGTTCCCTTGATTATCTGGGGAGAACACGGATATACAGATCAAGGCGGGATGTTTAGGATGAATGATTGTATTGAAATGACCCGTAAGAATCGTACTGAGCATGCCTGCCGCGGTTATGATTGGGACGATATGGTAGATCCAAATCTGAACTTACGAGAAAAAGATCTTCTTAACCACCGCTATCCTACTGACGAAGAGTTAGAAGAGAACGGTATTCGCGGAATCTTCATCGGCTTTTACGTTTTTTGGGATGCTAATCAACACACCAAGAAGATGATCGATCTCTACAATTTTGAGACCTTGCCTTTCCCATTAGAAAGGACTTATCGAAGGATGTCCGCCATCGATGATATGCATGAATCAGGAATTCACGACTATTTGAAATTCATCAAGTTCGGATCAGGCCGTGGTTCTGACCACTCCTGCAAAGACATAAGATTAGGGTGCATGACTCGAGAAGAAGGGATTGTTAATATCAAGAAATATGATGCTGTCAAATCCTACCGTGATCTTAACCGTTGGCTTAAGTATGTTGACATGACTGAAGAAGAATTCGACTATATCGCTGATACTTTTCGAAATCCACGTGTCTGGTGGATCCAGGATGGAGAATGGTACAAAGACAATATTTGGGGAGAGCCAAGCTCTTACGGAAAAGTATTGCTCTCTGAAAAAGAGCAGGAAAAGTATTACTGGAATGATACTAAGAAAGGAATAGGAAGAGGACCTATTAGTGAGGTAAGTGTATCACATGGAAAAAAGAACTGATTTTCTTCCGCTTGCCAAAGCTACCATAGAACAAGAAGAGCTGAAAGCAGTAGAAGAAGTCCTGAAGTCTGGCTGGCTGACCACTGGTGCAAAAGTAAAAGAATTTGAAGACAACAGTCAAGCCTATTTAGGTGTGAAGAAAGCGATAGGAGTTGCCTCCTGTACCGCAGGGTTGCATGTTGCTTTGGCTGCTTTAGGCATAGGACCAGGAGATGAAGTGATAGTTCCCGCATATACCTTCGTAGCTACTGCCCATGTAGTAGAATGGCTGGGTGCGAAACCGGTTCTTGTAGACGTAGAAAGAGATACTTTCAATATCGATCCGGTTGCCATCGAAAGGGCTATCACATCAAAAACGAAAGCAATAATTCCTGTTCACTACGCTGGCCATGCCTGTGACTTAGGCGCAATCCTGCAGATTGCCAAAAAGCACAACCTGTATGTAATTGAAGATGCGGCTCACGCTATCGGAACGGAATACGGCGGCATTAAGATCGCCAATCATGGCCATGCAGCAGTATTCAGTTTCTACGTCACTAAGACTATCACCACCGCAGAAGGAGGCATGATTGTCACTAATGACGAAGAATTAAGCAAGAAAATGAAGAGCTATTCCTATTTTGGCATGGATAAAGACGCATTTAATCGCTACAGCGAAAAAGGCAGCTGGTTCTACCAGATAATCGAGCCAGGCTACAAGTATAATATGAACAATATCCAGGGAGCGCTGGGAGTGGAACAGCTTAAGAAATTAGAAAAATTCATCGCTAAAAGAAGGGAATTAGCACAGCATTATACCGCGCTGCTCAAGCAAGTCCCTGGTCTGATCACACCAATAGAAAAAAACTACACCCGACATGTGTATCATCTCTATCCATTATTATTGAACACTGAAAAAATATCTCGGGACCAATTCATCAACAAGCTTAAAGAATACAACATCGGCACCAGCGTGCATTTCATACCTCTGCATTTACATCCATATTATCAGCAGAAATATAATTTCAACAAAGGTGATTTCCCTACCGCAGAGAAATTGTTCGAAAATGAAGTATCTTTGCCGTTATACCCAGGAATGACTTTGCAGGATGTGGAGTATGTGGTGGATGCGATTAAGGAGATAATTGGATAATTAGCCCAAGCATTAAAGTTCTTGCATTCACAAACTATATAAAGCAAAAATAAGCTTTTTTCCCTTATGAAAATAAGAGTAGGTAATAGAGAAATAGGAGATGATGCTCCCTGTTTCATCATCGCGGAAATCGGCATCAATTTCAACGGCAGTTTTGAGCTGGCAAAAAAACTTATTGACGCCGCAGTGGAAGCAGGCTGTGATGCCGCAAAGTTCCAGGCTTTCACCGCAGATAATATGTACCCTAAAAATGCCGGAGAATTGGAGCGGGAAGATTATTCTTTTTCTATCTATGAAGCAGTCAAATCATTTGAGCTGCCCAAAGAGTGGGTGCCTTTGCTCAAGAAGTATTGCGATGAAAAAGGGATCATCTTTTTCTCCAGCATCTGCGATGAGGAGCAGGCAGATTTCTACGACCGGGTTGATGTCCCTCTCTTTAAGACAACATCATATGCTATCACCCATTTGCCGCTGATCGAACATATCGCTCTTAAAGGCAAGCCAATAATAATGTCTACCGGGGGAGCGACGTTGGAAGAGATCAACGAGGCCTACAACTTAGCCCGCAAGTTCACCGACAAGATAATCTTGCTTCACTGTTTCATAAAATATCCTGCTCCGTTGCATGAGATCAACATGAATGTAGTTGAGACCATGAAAAAAAGATTTCCTGGCGCAGTGATAGGATATTCTGATCATACTGCTGAACCTATAGATGCGTCGGTAGCTGCAGTTTTCAAAGGAGCTAAAGTGATCGAGAAACACATCACCTTAGACAAGAACATGGAAGGACCGGATCATTTCTTTGCCGTAAATCCGGTAGAGTTGAAGGCTATGGTGACAGCCATAAGAACTGCTGAAAAAAAACTCCAGCAAGGAGAAAAAGTAGAAGTCAATCAGGCAGTGTTGGGAAATTTCGAGAAAAGATTGAGTCCTGAAGAAGAATACTTACGACGTTTTGCTTATCAAACTATCTTCACTTCTGCACCAATAAAAAAAGACGAGATTATAAGCCGCAGTAATGTTAAAGTACTACGCCCAGGCGAATTGGGAAAAAAGCTGGAACCAAAAGAATACTATCTATTAACTTCAGGTGCCTATCGTGCCGTTAAAGAAATGCCGGAAGGAACGCTGATAGGCTGGGAAGATGTAGAGAAAGAACTTTCAATTTCAGAAAAGCTCATGCAAATAGTTCTTATTGCCGATTTTGAAGAAGCGCTTCCTACTCTATGGGAACATGACCAAAAGATGCAGAGGCTAAATTTCCCGGGCAGTTTCCCAAACAAAGAGCTTTTTGAAAAGAATATGAGAGCAGAAAATGCCGCCGGAGATACTGCTTTCTTTTTTGTCCGCGAAAGGGAAAGAATTGTGGGTTCACTTATTTTAAGGATTAAGGTAAATCCCTTCCGCCGCCAGAAATATGGTGATATCTGGGATATCTATCTTGAGCCAGAATGCCGCGGCAAAGGTTATGGAAAAAAGATGTTGGAATTCGCCGATGAATACTTCAAAAGAAATGGCTGCAGTTATGCTTTTGCCGGAATCGCTGCGCATAATCCTGCTTCTAACGCCCTGTTTGAAAAAGCAGGTTACAGCAAGACCAGATACATTCTTGAAAAGGAATATTGAAAAGAAATATTTGAGAGAATCTTGAAAGTGAGACTTAGCATGAAAGAGAAAATAGCTTTTCGCGCCGATGGTAACACTACTATCGGCCTTGGACATATCTACAATTCATTAGCGGTAATAGAAGCATTGCAAAAATTTTCAGTAGAGGTACATTTTATAACTAAAAATTATCCGGAATCTGTCGCTAAACTAAAACAGGCGGGGTGTTTGGTAGAGACTATCGACCATAGCCTCAGCGAAGCAGAAAGTTTCAGAAAAACCATCCAAATCCTCAAGGAAAAAGGTATATCCTGTTTAGTCACCGATCTCTTGGAGATAAAAAAGGATTATTCATCAGAATTGGCAAAAAATAAGATTACCTGTGTCAGTATAGATATACTTGGAAAGATAGCCTTAAAAAGTGACATCATCATCAATCGCACTACTATCCAGGAAAGGTTCCGGCATTATGACAGGACAGGATACACAAAGTATTATCTTGGCCCTGAATACGTCTCCTTAAGAAGCGAATTCCTCAACGCAAACAAAGAATACCACGAAATTAATAAGAAAGCACAGAATTTGCTACTCTGTTTCGGCGGCGGAGATGAATTCAACCTTTCCGCCCGCGTGACTTGGATCCTAAATAAATTTGCTGGCATAAAGACTACTATTGTCTTGGGAGCAGCCTTTAATCTGGAAGAAGAGCTTCAGGAGATCATTTCACAGCTGCCGGAAAAGCCAACCGTCATAAAAGATGCCAAGAATATTAAAGAATTGCTTCTGCAAAGCGATCTTGCTGTCTGCGCAGGTGGTTCAATTTTATACGAGCTCGCTGTCACCGGCACTCCGGCGATTATCATCCCCATGAATGACCACCAGGTTGAAAATGCGGAAGAATTTGCAAAATTAGGCAGCATCATTTCCGTAGGGCTTCATTCCGAAATTGAGGACGCGGATATCGAAAATGCTATCAAAGAATCGCTGGAGTATCCCTGCCGAATGAAGATGAGCGAAGCAGGAAGAAAAATAACTGACGGACGTGGAGCAGAAAGGATAGCGGAAATCATCTACAAACATCTACAAGAAAAATCTGAAACAGGATAATGTAAGAGATATAAAATGACTAAAACTATACTTATTGGCATAGATGCCGCTGATTGGAAGGTCATCACTCCTTTACTTGAGCAGGGCGAGCTCCCCACTATCGCTTCCTTGATACAAGAAGGAGTTTCCGCGCCGTTAAAAAGCCTGCCTGGCTACAAGTCTCCTGCGCTCTGGACCAGCATAGCTACCGGAAAGATGCCTGAAAAAAATGGAGTGCTTTATTTTTCTAACCTCTTTGTCGATATCCCAAGATTAAAACTTAAGAAAGACCTGACCACTAATGTCATGGTAAATTGGCCGCAAAGAATAGGGAACATTTTTTCTAAAGACGATAAAACTCCATCCCAGGTAAGCAGGTTTGCCAGAAAAACTTATGTATATTCTATGTTAAAATATGGTAAATTATTAGAGAGATTGAAAATTGGCGGAAATTACTTAGTCACCGGAACTTTCCGTACCGAAAAAACTATCTGGGAGATGCTCAGTGAAGAAGGAACTACTGTCGGCGTGATTGGCTGGCTGGTTACTTGGCCGGCAGAAAAAGTAAATGGATTTATGGTATCCGCTAAAGCGGTGGAAGGATCAAACCGCATCTATCAGGCCAACAGTAAATATAAAACCGAAAATAGCAAAGGAGGCATTACCTATCCTGCTTCTATTTTTGAAGAGTTAAAGAGATTTAATTCCACCCCTTATTCGATCACAGATCAAGAGATCAATTCTATCTTCAGCCATCTTACCGAAGCGGAAATAGAACAGGTCAGAAGCGCTCATTTTGACAAAAAAAATAAATTTAACTTCTTTGCTCAGTTATATCTTAGTGACGTATTTACTGTAAAAACTGGAAACCATCTTCGCAGCTCTATCAATCCTGAATTTTTAACTGTTTATTTACCTGGATTGGACGGAATCCAGCATATTTTTTGGCAATACCATTTCTCGCAGGAATTTTCTTTCCTAAATATGCCAAAGGAAGAACTGGGGAGATTTGAGAGAGTCATACCTAATTACTACAAATTCCTGGATAAGCATATCGCTTCCTTAATCGAAGGATATGAAACTGTAATTATTGTCTCCGATCACGGCATGGATTCTATCCCGGAAAATCATTTTGACTTCAGCGTCTCCCGATCGGGCCAGCATGAAGATTCTCCAGAAGGAATATTGATCATGAAAGGACCATCAGTAAAGAAAAATCTGAAATTACAAAAAGCGCACATACTAGATATCGCTCCGACTGTCCTTTACCTTATGGAAAAAGAATTGGATCAGGGCATGGATGGAGAGATTATTACTGAAGCGATCATCCCTTCTTTCCTTAGCAAAAACGTCGTCAAAAAGAAAGATTACGGAAAGAAAAAAAGCACGGAAAATTCTTTTTATGCGCACGAGGAACAAGAAGAGGTAAAAGACAGATTAAATGCCTTGGGGTATCTAGATTAGTTGGAGCCTAGACTAAAACTTTTCCTTTCAGGTCTGCAGGCACTTCTAACCCGTATAACTTATAGATGGTCGGCATGACATCGATGATATCGATGACCTCAATATTTCTTCCAGAGATAGAAGGATGATGCAGTAAAAATAATCCGACCGGAGCATGTCCTGCATCGTCGCTGCCCTTGGTAGTTTCTTGGGAATAAAAACCTTCATTCCCTACATCATTGTTTACTCCCCAGCGCAGATTGTCAAAGTAGATATAAAGATCTGGGCTTTCTTTAAGATACGGGCCTGTGTATACTTCCTGCGGAAAGTAAAATTGGTTGTCCAGCTCCTCTCCACGGTCATCTTGTAGTTTAGATAGTTTCGCCATCAGCTCCTGCTGCAGTAATGGCACTTCTTCTTCCTCAAGGATCCCGTTGACTGCGTCCCTTGCTTTTCGGTTGAAGTAAATCCGGCCGAAATACGCGCCGATGGAATAGGCTTTGGTCTTAGCCCAGTCAACTTTGCTGAAATCAATTTTTTGCGGAGAAGCTGGTTTCTCCTTGAGCACTAAATAACCTTCCTTTATCAGCCAATCGTTAAGGTTTATCCTTCCTTCCATCTTATCGAAGCCGTGATCAGAAGCGATGATAAGATAAGTGTCATCATCCAGCATCTTCTTTATCTCTCCAATTTTTTTATCTAGATACACATAATAATCCCGTATTGCATTCTGGTACTGGTTCTTGCCCGGATGGCGGCGATGGGTTTTGTCAAATAAGCGCCACATGGTATGCTGCATCCGATCTGAACCTATCAAGACGGTCATGAAAAAGTCCCATTTTTCTTTTTTCAAGAAGTCCATGGCTACAGCAAGCTGCATCTCCGTCATTTCATAGACTTTTTGGATCATGTTTTCCGTATCATAATTCTTATAGCCGGCTAAACCTACTCCTACATCAAAAATGTAATCCTTGCCGTATTTCTCTTTAATTTCCTGTTTTATTTTTAGCGGATATACTGATTGGTCATTGAATTCAGGAGTTAGAAAATCGCTGATCATGATGCCGTCTAATTTTTCAACTGGATAGGTAAGTGGAACATTGAGGATTATTGACCTTTTGCTTTCCGTTTCAAGACGCTTCCAAAGGCGCGCCTCTTTCACATTCTTTGAACTGGTCAATTGGGTCTTGTTCTCTTCATCCTTGAAGGTATAAGAGTACACATCAAAGAAACTTGGATCTTTTCCAGTAAGCATGGAATTCCAAGCTACGATGGTGGAAGGTGGAACGGTGCTCTTCATCTTCCCGTAAAGAGAATGGTGCAGCATCTCTTTCAGGTTAGGCAAATATTCCAGCCACTCTTCAAATACTAATTGAGGGGGAGCCCCGTCTATACCTAAAATCAACACTTTTTTCTTAGACGACGGAAAGAAGCTCTTTAATTTCTTAGCAAGCTCAAAAACCATATGTTTTTTCCTTGATTTATTCTTTATAAACTTAATGTAACGTTAAGTCAAAATACTCGCGACCACCACTGGCCAATAGACCAGTGGCACATGAAAACAAAAAACTATTTGTTTTCAGTGCTGAAATGAAATCTTTGTTTCATTTCATGCATGCTCCCTTCGGTCGGGTCGCTCGTGAGTGGTGAGAGCTGAATATTTTGACT
>CAYIZT010000032.1:0-13411 GCA_964368095.1 uncultured Methanosarcinales archaeon | reverse complement strand
CGCCAAACCATCAAGGGAATCCCAGACCTTTAGGTCTGGGAGGATGTCAATTTTCCACTAAATACGGTCATCGACGTCAACGCCACGGTAATAGATAACCTTTTTGTAGGAACAGTGCTGGCAAACATCACTTTGCCTAACAGCACTGTCCGCCAAATCACCTTGATCAATAGGAGCGGCAATAATACCCATTACAATTTTTCCTTCAGTTCAACTGACTTGCGCGGAGTTTATACTCTTAGAATAATCGCTAATGATACCAGCAAGCACCAAAACGTAAACTTATCTGAAACCGTAACTTTCTCAGTAGGCGATGTTATAATACCAAACGTCACCAATGTCACTCCTATTGCTGGAACTAATTTTCCGCTAAATGCAGGAGTAAATATCACTGCCAATGTCACTGACAATGTCAATATTTCAACCGTATTCGTTAACATAACTCTCCCTAATGGCAGTATCTCTCAAATCCAGCTGTTTAACCGCAGCATGTTCACTTACAACGGCACTTTCAGCGTAACCGAAAATCGCGGAACATATTCCGTCAGGATTATCGCTAACGATACTTCAAACAACATCAACAACAGCGAAACCACGACTTTTTCCATCGGCGATATTTTTCCTCCGAATGTCACCGATATCACTCCGGTAAGTGGTTCTAACTTTTCTCAGAACTCCATCATCAATATCACGGTCAACGTTTCTGACGGTTCTGTTGTTTCAGTAGTTTTAGCTAACATCACTCTTCCTAATGGGACTATATCCCAGGTTCAATTGCTTAACCGTAGTCTTTACCAATATAATGCTTCATTTACCATCACCAGCATTCAGGGAACGTATACCGTAAAGATTATCGCTAATGATACCCTGAACAATATAAACAGCAGTGAAAACACTACTTTCTCTTTGGGAGATATCGCCGTACCTACTATAGTACTAAATGCGCCGGCCAATTATTCCAACCATTCCTCTACAAGCATTATTTTCAATTTTACCGCCACTGATGATGTCAGCGCTTTCCTCAATTGTTCTATCCTTATCAACCAGACTGTGAACCAGACCAATAACAGCGTGGTCAGCACTGCAGATACTCTCTTCAATATTTCCGGATTTTTAGATGCCAGCTACAGCTGGAATGTAACCTGCAATGACAGCTCAGGAAAAAACGGCAGCAGTGAGATAAGGATATTTAATATCGATACACACCCACCTGAATTCCAAAGTCTAGTCACGGTTCCTTCCGACGAGGCAAATCTTGATCCTAATGCCAATATCACCGCCCTGGCTAATGTGACTGACAACACTACCTCTGTGCAAACAGTTATCCTGCAATATAAATTGAGCAATAATTCTGAGTTCACGAATCTTACGCTTCCTCTTTATAGCAATTCAAATCTCTACAATAACTCTTTTAATGCCACTCAAAACGGAACGTATAACCTGCGCTTGTGGGCGAACGATAGCGTAGGAAATGCTGCCTTCAGCAATCTTATCAATATAGGAGTGGTTCTGGAAAAAAATTGGACCAGGACGCCGGTTTCTTTTCCGGCGGTGCGGACCACTTTAAACAGCAACGTAAGTGTAGGGAACTTAACTATCAACAACACCGGAGATTTTGCGTTGCACTTTAATATCAGCTCAACTTCAAATGAGACCTATTACAACGCCAGCAGTAATTTCACGCTGCAGGCAGGCGAAGTGAGAGCTATAGAAGTCCTTGATAACGGAAGTGCCAGCGGCATCAAGACTTTAACTTTGAATATCACCGTGAATGACTCAGAAGCGCGGCCACAGTCTTTAACCACTACCGGGACAATCGTGGTCGCGCCTGGTCAGCCTCTATTAGTTGCAACTTTTACCGAACCTGACGCTGATACTTTAGCAGTGACGCAAGGCGATACCAACATACTTTTTGCGGCTACCCTTAATAACATAGGGGAAGGAAATGCTTCTAACGTCTCTTTCTTCTTCACTATACCAGAAGAATGGACGGTAACATTCGGTTCCACCAGCGAAAGCCTGACGGAGTTGCTTTCCGGCGAAAGCGAAGATAATGTTTTTGAGGTGACCATACCAAGCAATGCCACGGCCGGCACCTACAAGGTTTATGTAAATGCTACAGGCATAAATGCTTCAGGTGCTAATTTAACGACAATAAATCTAACTTTTGGTGATGTTATTACGGTTACGGTCAATCAAGCGGCGGAAATTTTAGGCACTGCAGGCGGAGGCGGTGCAGCGGCCAGTACGGCGGCAGCGGCTTCTTCAGCAGCTGGTGGTGGCGGCGGCGGCGCAGGTACCGTGACTAAGGTTCCAAGAGAGACAATTGATTTTCCGGAGGAATATGTCAGTGTGCCTCGCAGCACAAGTTATACTATCCCTGTAACAGTTACCAATACCTGGATAAATGCAACTTTGAAAGACATCTCCTTGGTTTTAGAAGGTTTCCTCGCTCAGCAGGTCCAAGTATCTCCGTCTTTAATTTCTTCAATCGCTTCATTAGAATCACGTGAATTCTTCCTCACTATTAATGTACCTAGTTATTTTCAGGAGGCCGAGTATCCTCTTACGGTTAAGATCACTGGAAATCTTGTGGCAGAATATCCTGATAAAGCTGGTTTCACCACCAAAGCAATCACGGAAATACATAAATTCATCCTGAAAGTAGAATCTATAGTTACAGAAGAATTGGTTTATGAACTGACTGAAGTAAAGAAGAACATTGTCGAGATGAAAGACGCAGGTTTCTACACTGAAGGATTAGATGGATTGTTATCGCAGGCTGAAGAGCTTATCAATGCTGATGAGCGCACCAAAGCACGACAGTTGTTAGCACAGATAGAATCGCTACGCAAAGACGCGTACAGCGCCCAGGATATAATTGGACAAGTGAAGGCCAGCATAAGCATAGCCAACGAAAAATGGCTTGATGTTCCGCAGACCGAAGAAGCGCTGCAATTAGCATTGCTGGCCATGGAACGAGGGGATTTCAGTACTGCTCTGGAGAGGGCCAAGAACGCTCAGCTGATTTATGTCTTAGAAACAAAAGGAAGAATCAACCTCTTAAGATTTATGATCGATTGGTGGTGGGCGCTGCTGCTTGGATCGATGTTAGTCTCGCTGAGCGGATTTTTCATCTACAAAAAATCGATGGTCCTGATAATAGATCAGCGTCTGCATAATATTGACAAAGAAGAAGAAGCATTGCAGGCATTGTTGGAAGATGCGCAGAGGGAATATCTGGTAGAAAAGAAAATTTCTCAATCTCAGTACAATCGCATGGTAAAGCAGTATGATAGCCGCTTAACCAAGATACGGCAGGTCCGCCTGAAATTGCGCAACCAGCGGGTGGCCATACTGAAGACCAAACAGGAATTATCCAGTATAAGCAAAGAGAAAAAAGAGCTTCAGGAATTGATGAAGAAAAACCAGCAGGAATATTTCATGCAGGGAAAAATCGGCAGGAGCATGTTCTTAGGAAGGCAGGATCAGTATAAAGGCCGTTTGGCTGAACTTGATAAGGAAGAAATGCTGCTGCAGGAACGCTTGGCTAAAGAAATTGGAACTAAAAAATACACTTTCTTAGCAGTAGTCCAGAAGGCAGTGAATCTGATCGAAGGACTATTCAGAATTTTCAAAAAAGATGAAAAAGCGTCTCCAGATAAGGTAAAAGAAAAGAAATTAAAAAAGAAGGAAGAAAAAGTAATTGCAGATAAATCAGGATCTAGCCCCGACGGCACTAAAAATGAAAAAACTAAGGGATTTAGGATTCCTGCATCTTCGATATTTAACTACTTCTTTCCGAAAGACCGTAACGTTGAAAGAAAAAATGCATCAGAAAATACTTGGGTGGTACTAACTGCATCAGATCATCTAAAGTGGCAGCTCTTCTTAGAGAAAACAAATATTGAGCTTCCTGCGCCGTTGGTTAGGCAGGATTTATCGGAAGAGAATTATTCCTCTGCTGCAGTATCAAAAGGAAAGCCCGAGGCTATTCCTGGAAGATTATCCTTAGAAGAGTTGAAAAAGAAATTCCCGGGTGCATTTGGATGAGGCCTTCCCCTAAAACCTATCTCGTCAGCATCCTCTTGCTTTTTTTATCTGCAGTATTGCTGCTAAGCTCTTGGGATAACTCTATCAGCTTGACCGGGTTATTGAGCGTGGTGGATGTCGCTCCTCAAGGATTTGAATTTGAAATTCCCACCAATGTATCGCGACAGGCAGCGTTTCAATCCTTGCAGGAGACGCAGAAAATAGTCGATAGCATGGAAAAGAAAAATTATTCAGTCAGCTATGTTAAAGATGCCCTGCTTGAAGCGAATTTTTCTTATCGGGAGGGAGATTACGTACAAGTTCTTAAGATACAGCAGCTAGTCCTGTTTGTTGAATCCAGAAAAGATGATTTCACTGATAATGTAAAATTACTCTCCCAACAGCAGCAGGAATCAGAACAGCAGGAAATAGTGAGCAATGAAAGCCAGCAATTACTGCAGCAAGCTAGGAAAGCATTCCAGAACGATCAGCTGGACGAAGCATTTACTCTGCTGGAACAAGCTAAATTAGAATTGCAGAAGGCTAGGTCGGAACATTCCAGATTAAGCGGATTGGTAAAATTTAGTAAAAGTTTCTTAGCCAGAAATTGGTGGAAGATCCTTATTGTTTTATCATTACTGGCGATTATCTCTAAGCCGTTTTACAAAATTATCAAAAAGAAAAGACTGCAACATAAACTAACCAGTCTCCGTGAAGAGTACCATCAAACGGAAGGGCTTATCAAGCAGCTGCAGAAGGAATGTTTTGTAGATAAAAAAATATCAGTTGCTACCTACAGAACCAAAACCTCCAAATTCGAAGAGCGCCTTTCAGAAATTAAACATACTATCCCTGTTATTGAAGAACAGTTGCGTGGAAAGAAAGGCGACAAAGAAAATGCAGACCTCAAAAAAGAGAAGAGAAAACCAAAAGGAGTTATAGAGATCACTAAATAATGACCAAGGTGTAAAAAATGCATTTATTTGACCATGAACATGTACACGGACTAAAGGGAAAAGAATTAGCTTTTCTTCTTGCCGCATCTCTGCTGGTCTCTGGAGCGATAATCCTGGCCTCTTTTATTCTTTCTCCAGCAGGTCTATTCTTGTTTTCCCTGTTGCTGCTGACCATCGGTTTAAACACGATTGCATATCTTACCCCCTGGTTTGGAAGAGCTTGGATTTTCCTGGCTTTGGTATCTATTTTTACCCTCTCCCTGGATGATATGGGCTTAATTGGTTTTTCTAAGATAGCAGTTTTCCTGTTGATAGGGTTAGTTTTCGAATTGTCTTTCCTGTATCTTAAACTGCATCTTCATTCTGTCCCCTTGGATATGATTATCGGTTCCAGCTTGGCCATGGCCGCCCTGCCCCTAAGCAGCGCTTTCATTCTTTCTGCCCGCTTAGCCAGCACTTTCCCTGACACGCTGAAAAATTTGATCCTTAGCGGGTTTGCCGTTGGGTTAGGTGCATCCGTGTTAGTTTTCTTGCTGTGGAAAGAAATAGAACACACTAAACCCGTGCTAAGGCTGTATTTTTATCTGCGGCGGTGATGTAGCGGGAATTTGTTGTGATCTATAAAGATAATCTATAAAGATAAACTAAAAACAAAGTGGGGCTGAACAAAAAAGATGGTAACTAAAAAACTAAGAGTGAAGAAAAGTGAAGCTGAAGAACTTAATATGGCAAAAATAGCTCAAGGTTTAGGCGCAAAGATAGTAAACATCCCTGAAATGTCTAAAGAGGAATCTGCAGATTATATACCTGTGGGTTCGCTGGTGATGGTTCCGGAAGCAGATAAGCCGTCTATCTATTACTTCGGTTCGCGCATGCTTGAAAGAGAGCAAAAATCTCTTGACCAAGTGGTCGGTTACCGCGTTCTTGGTCAAGATGAAGAACCAGAATTCCGTAAACAGCTAGGGTATAAATCAGCTATCGTGGTGCGCTATTACGGAAATAAATAAAATTCATTTAAACTTTCCTTTCTTACAAGTCTCTTCCAGCACCTTGCTAAGTTTGCTGACGTTATTATCGACATCTCTAAGAAGTTCGGAGTAAAGCTTTACGCTTTGCGGCATATTCTTACGCTTAGCTTCAGGAAGGGCATGCTTCTTGACGAAATTGCCTATCCTGCTTAATTCGTGCAGTAACTTTACCTTATCGTAACAATAATCTTGCAACATGTTTTCACCTATTTTTTATTCACTTATTTTTCTTCAATGCTTTTTCAATAGCTTTAGGTTCGTATCCGACAATTATCTGGTCGCCGATTTCCAATACCGGAACACCCATCTGGCCAGATTTTTCTATCATCCTTTTCCTGGCTTTTTCATTGCTTGCTACATCAAATTCTTCATATTTGATTTTCTTTTCCTTCATGAACTCTTTAGTTTTCTTGCACCAGGGGCAAGTTTTCGTCGTATATATTTTTACAACCATTTTTACCTCCATCCATATCAATTATTTTATCTTTATAATCCTTAAAGAGCCAACGGTAGACTACATTTTCGGGAACATTAATTTCCTTAGCAATCTTTCTGAATCCCATTGTCTTATGTAACTCTTTAGCCTTATTAAATAATTCAGAAGAATAATAGTCATAAGAGCTTATTGTTTTTTTAAGGTCTTCTTGTTTCCGTTGAATTGAGAAGCCTATATTTTTGTAATAAAAGAATAAGCCTTGTAGGTTGTATACTTTTATTTCGTATTGTATTCTTTCACTACCAAAACCAGAATGAATTCTACTGGTAAATGAATATTTCAATCCAAATTCTCTAAAGAGTTTTCTAACTGCATATATTATTTGAGCATCACTATTAGAAAAGTGTAACCAGCGTTTTGCTTTTCGCCTTTCATTTAAATTTTTAGCGACAATTCCGCCGTCAGAATCAAATAAACCACGAAGAAAAGCATATTTAAAATCATTATTCTGTAAGAAAATTTGTTCAATATCATAATTTAGGATTATTCCTGCATGGAATTTAGAACAAAGATAAGTGCAGTGTCGTTTTCCATCATATTTCAATTTTGCTGTTCTATCCGACCATCTTTCAAGATAATCTTTAAAGGTCTGAGCAAAATCTTCATCATTAACCTTTAATATAATCTCTCCACTTGTTCTTCCTTTTGCTTTTCTTACCCTAGCGTACCCATCACCACAAACTACACCAAAGATATATGCAAAAGTTGAAGAAGAAGTCCCTGTCTCCGAATCGGTTATTCTATTTTTCAAAATCATCATAAATCACCTGCCCTAAAGTGATTTATTATTGTTTTGATAAAATAATGATTTACCATGGCTTCTTTTATTCATCTTTTTTCTTTATTTATAATATTTTGGATAACATTTATTAAATAACCTCTTTTTAAACAGGCATGCAAAAAAAACATTTCATCATCGCACTCCTCCTCGTAAGCTTACTGGGGTTAGTCACTTCGCTATATTTGACTTACAACCATTATAATCCTTCCTTAGAGGGAAGTTTTTGTGATATTACTGCTTCTGTCTCCTGTACTGTTGTCAATACCGGGATTTACTCTGAGATAGTTGGAGTCCCTGTCGCTATCTATGGGGTTGCTTGGTTCCTTTTCTTAGGTATACTATCTCTGGGGTCTAGAAAAAACGATGAGTTGATTCCTAAACTGATCTGGTTGAATATAGGTGGGATGCTATTTGTGGCCTATTTCATCTACATAGAGTTTCTGCTCACCACGCTCTGCCCTTCCTGTACCTTAGTCCATGTCCTCATAGCATTATCTTTACTCCTTTCAATTTTCTTATATAAGCAATTTTATAAACCGGAATTGCCTTCTTAAAATAATTAGTTAAAATGAGGTAAATGGAGGCGATTTTATGGCGAAGAAGAAAGCAGCATCAAAGAAAACAAAGAAATCTCCTAAAAAAGGTAAGGCTAAGAAGAAAGGCGGGAATGTCTGCAAATTTTGCTGATTAGACTTAGATAAATATTTTATCTAACTATTTTAGATAACTATTTATAGATTCTTTATTTAATTAGGGCTATGAATGGACCATTCCTTCTGGCCTTGATTTTAGCTTTGCTTTCAGAGATCGCTGACAAGACCCAATTGGTGATTTTAGGGCTGGCATTACGATACAAATCTCCCTTCAAGGTTTTTTCCGGAGCTCTTTGCGCTCACGCAATCATGGATGGTCTTGCGATCGTAGCCGGAACATTTTTTGGTTTTTCATGGTCTTCAGCGCTAATAAAAAATGCGGTCGGCGTAGTTTTCATCCTGTTGGGCCTCTGGGGTTTTAGCAAACTCTATCTAAAAAGCAAAAGAGAGAATAAGGGGAAGAAAGATAAGAAAGAAAAGAAAGAGTTTGGATCAAGCAAAAATGCTTTTCTTGCTTCTTTTTTGCTGGTCCTGGCTAGCGAATTCGGCGATAAGACTCAAATTACTTCAGGCTTATTGGCGGCCAAATATCAAGTGCCTGTTTCTATTTTCTTAGGATTTGTGGTAGCGCTTGCCGTAGCGATAGGCTTCAATGTTTTGGTGGGGAGCAAAATCGCCCAAAAGCTGCCCAGGAGAACCATAAAGATAATCACCGCAATCTTATTCGTCATATTCGGGATCTATACTTTACTCCAGTAGGCGTAGCAAAGCGGAGATTCAGGACAGAGCCCTGGCGAGGAGAAGATTTATTAACTCTTTTTTCTTTATCTTCATTAAAAAAGAGGCTCATGGTAACTATTAAACCGATTAAGAAAGTAACTGATCTTAAGCAGCTTAAACTTCTGGCTAATCAAATTCGGCAAGACTTAATTGAATCGTTAGTGTCCGCCGGTTCAGGGCACAGCGCCGGACCGTTAGGCATGGCCGATGTTTTCACCGCTCTCTATTTCAGTGTTGTCAAGCACAATCCAAAATTTCCATTTTGGGAAGAACGAGACAGGGTAGTGCTTTCTAATGGGCACATCTGTCCGGTGTTATATTCGACCATGGCTAATGTTGGTTATTTCCCCAGGAAAGAATTGAAGACGCTTCGTCATTTCGGCACCAGGCTGCAAGGACATCCGCATAGATCTTCATTACCGGGCTTGGAGACGACTTCCGGCCCTTTAGGTTCAGGATTAAGTCAAGCTGCTGGGATGGCCTATGCATTCCGGATGGACAACAAGAAGAATCGTGTGTTTTGTCTTCTGAGCGACGGAGAACAGGAAGCAGGACAAACTTGGGAAGCAGCCATGTTTGCCGGGAAAAATAAATTGCGTAATCTCACTGCTTTTATCGATAGGAATAATATCCAAATAGGCGGGCATACGGAAGATATCATGCCCTTGGAACCATTAGCAGATAAATATCGCGCTTTCAACTGGCATGTCATAGAGATTGATGCCAACAATATCAAAGCAGTGATCGATGCCTGCGACGAAGCAGCAACAATCTACGAAAAGCCAACCATGATCATCGCACATAATATCCCCGGAAAAGGTGTTTCTTTCATGGAGAACGATCATCTGTGGCATGGCAAGCCGCCGACGGCTGAGCAGGCGAAAGTAGCTTTAGCGGAATTGAACGTATGGCGGAAAAATATTTTGAAAAATGAAGATTAAATAAATGAACATAACTAAAAATAACTTAAGATAACAAAAAAAGTAAAAAGTGACTAAAAAGAAAAACCATGGTAAAACTCAATCCAAGCGCATATCTGGTCGATAATCTGTACGCAAAAGACATCAAGAAAGTCAAGACTAGGGACGGCTATGGAAAAGGCCTGGTCAAAGCGGGGGAGAAGAACAAAAATGTTGTAGTTCTTTGTGCAGACTTATCTGAATCGACCAGAAGTGAATGGTTCCAGAAAAAATTTCCTGATCGGTTTGTGGAATTAGGCGTAGCAGAACAGAATATGGCCTCTCTTGCGTCGGGAATGTCTGCCGCTGGAAAAATTGCCTTTATCTCTTCCTATGCGGTGTTCAGTCCAGGCAGGAATAATGAACAGATCAGGACTACCATCAGTTACAACAACTGGGGCAGCAAGCCTGGAAAAGAAGTCAATGTAAAGATTGCCGGCGCACATGCAGGTATTTCTGTAGGTCCGGACGGAGCTACGCATCAAGCTTTGGAAGATGTTGGATTGATGCGCCTGCAGCCGGGCATGACCGTGATCGTTCCATGTGATGATGTCGAATGTGAGAAAGCTACTGTCGCTGCAGCAGAAACTCCCGGACCGTTTTATCTTCGTTTCGGCCGTGCAGACTATCCGTCCATCACCACGGAAAAGACTCCTTTCAAGGCAGGAAGGATGGAAGAATTTCGTTCCGGAAAAGATTGCACCATTGTCGCTAACGGCCCATTGGTGTATGAAGCTTTGATCGCCGCGAAGAAATTAGAAAAAGAAATTGACTGTCAAGTATTGAATTGTCACACCGTTAAGCCGTTAGATGGCCCAACTTTACTTAAAGCAGTTAAGGCTACCGGCTGTGTGGTGACTGCCGAAGAGCACCAATGGCAGGGCGGGTTGGCTGGAGCCGTAGCAGAATTTCTGGGGGAGAATTATCCTGTTCCTATTAAAAGAGTGGGTGTAAAGGACAGATTCGGCGAATCTGGCGAACCTGATAAACTGTTCAAAGCTTTTGGACTGACTGCTGAAGATATCATCAAAGCAGTAAGAGCCGCGGTAAAGATGAAAATTTGGAGAGGAAAGCAGCAGTAAATTTAAGAAGTGATCAAGGAATGATGAAAAAAGCTTTAAAATCAAAATTATCGAAAACGCAGAAAGGCTTTGCCTGTCTTGCCTGCGGCTATGAAGCATATAAGCTGGCTGCCTTATCGCATTGCCCGCTTTGCGTGATATGCAAAGGCTGCAGCCAGAAGGTCAGCAAGTGCAGATGTAAGGAAGGAGAATAAAATGGCTGAATATATAATACGGATAAGGAATTCAGAAATAAAGACAACCACTGGCGAAGTTTTAACATTAGATACACTGCTGCAACAAATTAAAGATGTTGGCGGAAAAGTGGTCGATGACGGCTTGAAATCTGCTCTAATTGATTATGATGGAACTATCCATGATCTTTATCAAGCTCTTCAATATGGCCGGAAAGATATTCTAATTTTCCCTCTAATGGATTACAAGCTTCCAGACCAGAAGAAAAGTGTCAAATCTTAGCTTCTGCCCTTTCCATTAGCTTACTCACGGGCGATTGACTTTTGAGAACAATTTAATAAAATTTATATACTTCTATTTGTAACTCTGCGCAATAATTTCAATAAATTGTAGGGGTGAAAACTACATGGCCATGACAGAATGTTCCGCTTGCGGAGAAGAAGTTGACAAGGATGATATGTGTCCAGACTGCAAGAAGTGCATAAGTTGCTGCGAGTGTATTTAGAAAGTTATAGACTTTAAAATTATCTGAGCTTAAAATATTTTTGTTCTTTCTTATCTTTTCAGATTCTTAAAATATATGATCTGCCGTTCCCGTTTCAAGGCATCTTTCTTAGTCCTGAATGTGCCAAGTACTTTCTTTCCATCTTTAGTGTATAAAATCCACTTATAGCCTTTCTTTTTGATGACCATGTTTAATTTTACAGACGGACGTTCAATGCTGCCCGCTGCACTACCTCGCTCAATGCTGGATGTACGTGCACGGTATCTCGCAATAGATCCAACGCTTTCTTTCTTCCTGCTTTCATGGCTACACAGACTTCCGGCAATAGTAATGATGCATCAGGTCCGATGATATGGCATCCCAGTATCTCTTTGGTATTCTTATCGATAATCAGCTTTACAAAACCGTGCTTCTCTGCCATGGCCACGCCTTTTGCAGTTTGATTATAATGATATTTACTGATTACGTACTTTTTCTTCTGCTCCTGCGCTTCTTGTTCAGTCAAGCCGACAGCGGCGATCTGCGGTGAAGTAAAGATTGAATGCGGCATGGGATAGTAGTCGATTGCTTTCTTTTTTCCGAGAATATTCTTCAATACACATCCAGCTTCTAAATTAGCGCTGTGTCGGAACATATACCTGCCGACGATATCTCCCAGCGCCCAGATGTTTTTGACATTAGTTTCCATAAATCTGTTGACTGGAATGAAACCTTCCTTATTCGTCTTGACGCCGGTTTTTTCTACTTGTAAAGTGTCGGAATTTGGTCTCACTCCGGCAGCGACTAACAACTTCTCTGCGCCGATTTTTTTAATAGAATTTCCTGTTTTTACCGTCGCAACAATCTCTTTTCCTTTTTTTTCCACGTTAGTTATATCGGTACCGGTAAAGATAGTATATCTCTTTCTCCATAGTTCAGTAATAAGATTTGAAACTTCCTTATCTTCACGCGGAACTAAGGCCGTATTGCGCTGTAGCACGGTTATTTTTGTTCCTAACTCCGCATAAAAAAATCCTAGTTCTACCGCTATATAACCGCCGCCGATGATGATCATGCTCTTTGGAAGAACCGTCTGCCGCAATGCTCCAGTGCTAGTCATATAAGGTACTTTATCTAAGCCTGATATTACAGGGATAGATGTCCTTGCTCCAGCTGCAATGACTATTTTCTTTCCTTTGATGCGCTCGCCATTCACTTCAACTACATATCTATCCACAAATTTGCCATTGCCTTTGAAAAGCACAGGATTATTGCCAGCACAGATATTTTTCTCGATAGAACGCGAATCTGCATCGACCGTGTTATTGGCTCGTTCCGTCACTTGTTTGAAATTTATTTTATTTACTTTAGCTGATAGACCGAATTCAGAAGCGCGATGGATATTTTCTGCCATCTCTGCCGAAGTGATAATCATTTTAGAGGGGATGCAGCCGCGATTCAGGCAGGTTCCGCCCATGGCGCTTTCTTCTACCATCGCTACTTTCAATCCCTGCTCAGCTGCTCCTGCTGCGACATTCAATCCTGCGCCGGAGCCGATTACTATCAAGTCGAAGATTTTCATTTTCTATAACCTTACCGTGGAGTTATTACTCCTGTATATCTGATGTTTAGGGGAACGTCATCGCCATTATTTAGGAGGTATTTCTCTAAATCACTTTTGATCCTTGCGAATAGATCTTCGCTGATGGGGTCCTGGCTTCCCGGCAGAGGCTGTAATCTTGCTTCCAGAGAAATTTTTTCTTCTTTCATCCCGATTCCACAAGCTAGATTATAACCTAGAGCTTCAACCTCCGGCCCTTTTTCTCGGAGTAATCTTCTCTTTACACCATTATAATATTTCATGTCCCCAACCATAATGTGCACCTCTTTTCATTTAAGTAAGAAATTTACCTTAATAAAAGTTGCTCTTTATCAGTCAAAAAGACGCTGTTACTTTAAAGGCAGGTAGCTTGGCCTACAATGTTGTGAATGGGGAACTGCCGTTCGTAAGAAGTAGTTATTGTGCGAAAATCTTCTTGCATTGCT
>CAYIZT010000031.1:0-13434 GCA_964368095.1 uncultured Methanosarcinales archaeon | reverse complement strand
CGCTTCTCCCATTTTTCAAATTCATGTTTTGCGGTGGAAAACCTTGGCTTGATTACGCCGCACTTGTTGATGTTTCCCAAGAGGTGCAATTTTAATACTCCGCCTTTCCCGTCATCTACTTCTTCAAAAGATCCCACATATCCCTGCTCATTCATGATGCTCAAGATTCTTTTGATGATAGACGAGGCTGGCTTGATCAGTACTTCACGCTTTCCTACTTTTTCAGCGTTCAGGATTTTTGCCAACGCAGCCGCCAATGGATCATTAAACATTTTTGTTACCTCATTAACTGTGTATTTCTAACTGTATTTTTTGAATCCAATTTCAGGACCCATATCTCGGAAGCACTGCCGGCAGATATGTAAGCCGTACTTGTTTATGTGCGCACGAGTTCTTCCGCAGTTGCGACATTTTCGCAGTGCGATTCCGCAGGATCGCGGTTTAGGACTGTTGAATTTGATATACTTCGCTTTCTTGACTGGCTTATGGTCCAGTTGGGTGAATGCTTTTTTGTAGTCGCTGGTAGTCATGATTAATGAACCTCTACACCTAGTTTTTTTACGAAAGCCATCGCTTCTTCCTTGCTGATGCGATGAGCTTTGCCTACGGGAGCTGTCTTCAGCGTCCTCTTCTTAACTCTGAATCCTGGCCTTTCCAAAGTAACTGCTGCTTCCAGGCCCATGATTCTCAATTCTGGATCGTATTCCATCCCCGCGATATCTATATATTCTGGAATACCGAAGGAAAAATTTCCCTGATGGTCAAAGTTTCGCTGTTCCAAGATGTTGTCTTTAGCTGCCAACAGGCGCTTCAATAACTTTTCACAGTCATTACGCGTGGTTACTTTACATCCGATAGTCAACCCTGGACGCAGTCCCCAGCCGGGGATACGCTTATTGGTTTTTGTCTCGACTGGTTTATTGGAAGTGATTTTGTTCAATAGCTTAAGACCTTTCTTAAGCAGCTCTTCATTCTTTCCCGCACCAATATTTAAGGTGATCTTCTCGATGCTGATTTCCTTCATCACGTTGGTTGCGGTTTTCATGTTTTATCTTTATTGTAATGTTATTTTTTGTAATGTTTTTTTGGTTATTTTTTGTTTTATCCTAAACTTATCTCTGATTCTTTATCTCCTACCACAAATAGATATTCTTTTGCGGTGTCTACATCAGCGCCATCTACAGTATAAGTAGCTTCGACGCCTTTGATCTCTTTCAATACGCCTAAATCTCCTGCGTGTTTACCTTTGATCAGGAATACTTTTGCCCCTTTCTTAACAGGGAATATCTTGGTGACGGTCGCCTTAGGCAGAGAGACCAAAAATGTATCTCCTACCTGAGCTTTTACATCGCTTATGATATTTCGTCCGTCATGTAGATTGAATTGGATCTTTCCGCCTTTCAATGCGGTTTTACCGACTACTTTTGCTAATTTAACTGAAGATTCTTTAGCGTTGATCTCAGCCAGGTTAAGTCTTCCTTTTTTATCCAAAAGCATCCTATATTGCTTCTTTAGCTTAGGGACGGAAAGGACATCAAACAACCCTACCATAAACCGGTGATCGGTCCGAGCCACGCCGTCGACAAATACTTCTTTGCTGTTGACGATCTTTCGAACTTCTCCCATGGTGGAAGCAAGTTTCAATTCATCGCGTAATAATAGGCCAAGAGACATCCCGTATTCCAGTGAGTGTGCCCCCGGACTAGGACGAAGTGTGAATACCTTGGTCTTCCTTCTTACAAACCAGGTCTTTGGTGCTGCGATAAGTTTCAAGTGATTCTTCATGGTCTACTTTCCTCGTTCGATTTTGATTTGGTCTCTTTCATCTTTTGCGATTTTTGCGATTTTTCTTTTCCTGCTTTTCTTCTTTTGTCAGCAGTATCTAAGACTACAATCATTAAGTTTGATGGTTGGAAAGGCACTTGGATTTTTGTTCCGTTCTTCTTGGTGTAATCCATCCCGGTAATGAAGACGCGTTCGCGTTTCAGTTCTACCCTTTCTACTTTACCTTCTTGTTTTCTGAATTTTCCGCGTAATACTTTTACTTTGTCTCCTTTGCGGACTTGCATAGCCCTGGTCCCTTGCTTTTGGCGTAGATCCTTGGATAAATGTACATGGACTAATTTCTGCCGTATATGGAGAGGAGCATTGTATCTGTACTTGCGCTGTTTGCGCGGCTGCGTGCTCCTTTTCCAATGAGTTGAAAATTTTTTGTTTTCCATTTTATTTTATCTTTATATTATCCTTGTAGTCTATTTATATGATCATGCTCGCTACTTTTGCTACTGCCGGCCATCTTTCAGCAACTTCTTTTGCAATCGGCCCTTTGAAAATAGTTCCCTTGGGGTTTCCTTTTTCATCTTTCAATACTACAGCAGCATTATCTTCAAATTTGATTCTCATTCCGTCGGCACGGCGGTACTCCTTTCTTTGGCGCACGATAACTGCCAAAACAACTGTTTTTCTCATTTCTAATTTTCCTTTCTTAACTGAAGCCATCACCAAGTCGCCTACGCCTGCGGCAGCGATACGTGCTTTGACCGTCTTTGATCCTACTACGGAAAATATCTTAAGTACTTTTGCGCCAGAGTTATCGCAAGTATTGACTCTTGCCTCCACCGGCAGTCCCCGTGTTACATGACTCTTTAATGCTTTCATTCTTCTTCACCTGCTTCTTCAGCAGTTTGTTTTTTGACTTTCAATTTCTTTCCTGGCTCTTCTGCGCCGAAGTGATGCTTAATCTTTCCTTCTTCGAGGATCTGTATAATGACATGATGTTTAGTTTTACTCAACGGCCTGGTCCTTGCCACTAACACTTTCTGGCCGATCTGTGCATCTAAGCAAGGAGGGTTATGTACCCGCAAACGTGATCTTTTCAGGGCAAACCGCTCATACTTAGGTACGTAGGATGGTCTGTTCCATTCGATAGTCGCAGACTTGTTTGTATCTTTCTTGATGACTTTTCCCATCAATAGTTCTTTCTTCACTACCAGTCCGCCGGTGAATGGGCAGTTTTTATCATAGTATTGACTATCATAGGCGCGTTCTGGCGCCGGAATTCCCAAAACTTCTTTTCTGATTTTCATCATTTTGTGTTTCTCGTGTTTCTTATCTTGCTTTTCTTGTTTTTATCATTTCAGCCTGTCTTCAGGCCGTTTTGCGATTACTTCGCCGGAAATTACTTTCCCGCTTTTCATCAGCTTGAAAGTGATTATCTGTTTCATCAGGACAACTTCTTTGCCGTTGTCCTGAGCCACGGTAATCGTTTCTTTGGTCTCGTCGATAATCTTCCCCTTGATTCCAAGATTGCTTTTATTCTTGGAACTCACCACTTCGATCGTCTCTCCGATCAGTTCGTGAGGGAATATTTCTTTTCGAGCCATGTTATTTCTTCCACCGAGATCAGCTTGATCCCGATGGGTTTAGGCAACTTCGATGGTTTCTTCCGGGAAACCCAGATCCACCAATGCTGCTTTCATCCTTGATTTATGATCGCCTTGAAGTTCGATTTGCCCGGTCTTGGCTGTTCCGCCGCAGGCAAACTTTGATTTTAAGGCTTTGAATATTTCATTGATATTCGCTTCTTTCTTTATGCCGCTGATGACCGTGTACTTCTTGCCGAACTTTCGCTTTTCGATGGCCACCGTGATTTTTTGCTGCTCACGGGCAATGGCTTCACAGACGCACAGGTCTTCTGGAAGTCCACACTGATTACATACGCCAACCATGTTTATTGACGCGGCACCTCGCGCTCATTGAGCAAAGTCAGGACGCGGGCAATATTCTTCCTGGTCCGCTTTACTTTTCCAGAACTGGCTGTTCCGGTTCCTGCCCCTACTTCAATCTGTAATTTTAATAGTTCCTTTTTAAATTCTTGCAATCTGCTGTTCAATTCAGGGGTTTGCAACTCGCGTAATTCTTTCATCGCTTTCATGAGTCGCTCACCTCTGATGATTTTTCTGGTTCAACAGCAGTTTCTGGTTGTGCAACAGCTGGTTCTTCCGCTTTCGCTTCTGAGGTTTCTTCTTTTGTTTCTTTTGGTTTCGCTGCTTTCTTAGGAGCAGCCCTTTTTCTTTTAGCAGGAGCTTTTGCCTTCTCAACCTCTTTTTCTACCGGAGCAACTACCTGTTCCGGTTCTTCCAATAACTTAATCTTGTCTGGTAATACTATGTCCGGAGGCATGATTGCAACTTTAACCCCGATGATACCGCTCTTCAGCAATGCTGATTTCTTTGCAACACGGACGGAAAGCGCAACATCTCCGCATTTCTTCAAGTAACCGGTGTAAAAACGCCAGCTCTTCGCTCGCGCACCGGGGATTTTACCTGAGATGATGACTTCTATCCCCAACGCGCCCGCGTTCATGACGTTTTCCATCATCTTGTGGCCGATCCCCTTAAATCGTGCTGAACCGAAGCGTTCCAAAGAAGAGACGATCCGTTCTGCCACGATGCTGGCATCGAGGAAAGGATTTGGTACTTCCGTTATCTCTATCTGTGGATTTTCTAAGTTGAATTTTTCCTTTAAGGCCTTGGTGAGAGTCCTGATATTTGCTCCTTTGGAACCGACGATCAAGCTAGGCCTGCTGGTGTGGATGACTATCTTTTCACCCAAAGGAATCTTCTTCAAGGTGATAGTTGAAATACCTACATTACCCAGAGTTTTCTCTACGTATTTACGGATATAATATTCCCGAGTTTTTTGTGCGACAAAAGTTCTTTCAATCATTTTCGTACACCTGCGGATCGTAATGAGCCTTTTTTCTGTAATTCATCGTATAGATCAGTAACTTGTTCTGTTTCTTTGCGTTCTTTTTCACGCAAGTTTAATTCGGCAGCTTTCTGTTGCACCCTGCGCAGTAATTCTGCAGGCGATGGTTCTTCTGCCATCTTAGCTTTAACTGCTGGTTTGACCGCAGCATGTTCATGTTTCTGTTCGCCGGCATGATTGTGTTTATGATCCTGTCCGTGAACGTGATCGTGCATCTGGGCAGGAGCAGGTTCTTTATGTTCATGCTTAACTGCAGTTTCGGCATGCATAGTCTCTTTTTTGTTCTGAGCTACAGGTTCAGCGATTTTCTTTTTCCCGGCAACCCCGCGTTCTTTGACTTCTACTTCAACATGAGTTCGTTTAGTTCTGGTCCTATGGCGTCCGCCGCCGAAAGGGATAGGAGCCCTGTTTGCGACAAATTTTGTGATTTTCAATGAGCTTGCGTTCAGTCCTTTAAATTGTGCATTTGCTTCTACTGATTTCAGTAATTTAAGGATCTCCAATGCTGCTTTGGTTGGAAATCTACCGGTAGACATCCCTTTCTTGTGCCCGATGTTCATGACAAATCTTTTGAATGGGACCGCTCGTTTCAATTGTGCTACTTCTTCCAGATACTTTTTAGCGTAAGAGACATCTTTAAACCGCAGTGCGCTGCAGATCTCGATGCAATGTTTGGTAGACACCGGCAAGTTCAATGCTTTCGCTGCTGCGATATGTCCCGTTCCTGTTTTTTGATTGGTTGTGGTAGCCATAGTTTTATGTTTATCTCGCTGAGACAGCCTTACTTGATCTGGTAGCTCCTAGACCTGCTGCACTGTGAGTTACACCTTTTCTGGTATGGGAAAATTCTCCCAGATAATGACCTAACATCTGTGCGGTGACCATGATAGGAAGATATTCTTTTCCGTTGTAGACGCGAAGAGTTTTACCGACCATTTTAGGAAGTATGATCATGTCCCGGCAATGGGTTTTAACATTATTTTCTCCTGATTCAACGCGTTTCATCAACGCTTGTTGCGCTTCAGTCAATCCTCTCTTCAAAGACCTGCGCTGTCGTGAAGGGATAAGTTTCACAAACTCATCCAAGTCTAACTTAGCTGCGTCATCTTCCGATTTTCCTTTCCAAGTGAATTCTTTAGCCATTGTTAATTGTCCTCTATTTCTTCCTTCTACCTGTTCTTCGCGGAGCGATCTTACCTGCCTTTCGTCCAGGAGGAGCATCCCTAGGTGATTGAGTAGGTCTTCCTTTGACGTGGGAACATTTTCCACCGAAGGGGTGGTCTACTGCGTTCATTGATACTCCGCATACGATTGGGTATAATTTGTTTCTTGCCCGCATCTTATGATATTTGAATCCTGCTTTAAGGAATGGTTTATCTAACCTTCCGCTTCCTGCAAGGACGCCTATTGCTGCCCTGCAGTCTGGTTGAAATAATTTTTCTTTTTTTGAAGGTAATAAAACGCGTACCGCTTCTTCTGTTTTTGATACTACTCTTGCAGATGAGCCGGATGCACGGACTAATTTTCCGCCGTCTAGAGGCTGCAATTCGATATTGTGAATCATGGTACCCTCAGGGATATCACGCAAAAGCAAAACATTTCCTAATTTCACTTCTACCCCGCCGACTGCGACTTCGTCGCCTACTCTGATCCCGTCTGGAGCAAAGGCTAATCCCCGTTCGCCGGTAAGGTATACTACTTCCATCAGTGGAGCGGAATGTCCTGCGCAATGAATAAGATCGGTGACCATACCTGAAGTTTGTAATGCATAATGCTTGACTTCTCCTTCGTAGCGGTGACTAGGTGCGCGGTAGCGCGGTGTCCCTCTTCCCCGTCGTTGTTGGATCAGTCGTTTACCCATCTTGCACCTATATCAATCCTAGATCAGCACTCAGATCTGAAGCTAAATTTTCCGGACTTAATTTTACATACGCTTTTTTCACGCCGGTGAATGAATTATCGATATTGACTTTGATAACTTTTACCTTATACAGCTCTTCTATTGCTTTCTTCACGTCTGCTTTGGTGGCATCCGGATAAACTGAAAACACTAATTTATTGTCAGACTCGATCTGGCGGATATTCTTTTCAGTGGATAAAGGAGCCTTGATGACTTTGTAAGGATCAAATGATTCTTGGACTGCTTCAGTCTTCATCTGTTCCGCTTCCTTTTGAGTAGTTTTTTTAGCCATTACAATCACATGAATAATTTTTCGTCAGCTACTTTCTGCACGGCTTTTTCCGTCCATAAGGTAACTCTTCCTGCATCTGCGCCTGGCGCAAGCAATTCTGCATTCAATGCTTTTACTTCAACTGCATCTACACCTGGAACGTTATTGGCTGCTTTCAATAATGGGCAGTCTGCGCTTGCCACGATCAATACTCCTTTCTTGTGCTGGTACTTTCTTCCCCGCATTTTTCCCATACCTGCGCGGACTTTTCTTTTAGCTGATCGTTCTAATTCTGCGGCAAATCCTAAATCTAATAATAATTTCTCTACGTCTTTAGTTTTGGAAAGATTTTCTGCTGAAGCGCTTACCACAAAAGGATATTCTGCAGGTAAATTGTGTCCCCGTCCTTTTACCACTTCTTTCAGAAGAGTTGCGGACATGGCAGAACGGATCGCTTTTTGATTTTCTTTTTTGTTGATCTTCCTTTCCAATACTTTCTCAGCTTTAGGAGGATGCGAACGTCGTCCGCCTACTGCCTGCGGTGAAAATGCTCCTACCCAGTTGAATCTTGTCCCTCTTCGTGAGAGGATCTTCCTGTTGATCCTGCTGATACCGAAACCATAACATCCACGGTACTTTCGCCGTCTTTTGCTTACTTTAGAAGAGTGCCGTAATCCTGCTAATGGATCTGAGCCGTATGCTTGCCGTGCTTTACTCCATAATGCATGCACTGCGCGCTTGATCAGGTCAGGGCGGAATTCTTCTTTAAACTGGCTGGGCATATTCATGTCCCCGGTTTTCTTGTTTCCGCCTGCTACGATTGGAAGTTTCATCTTATGCTTTCACCGATACATATTTTATTTGTGGAGCTTCTTTGGTCATGGAATGATTAGGCCTGATAGATTTGGTCAAAACGACCGGCCGTTTCTTGACTCCGCTGACAGAACCTCTGATCAAAAGATAATTATTTTTCACTAACCCGTATTTGTTAATTCCGCAGTTAGGTGAGACATCTGCGCCGTCTTTACCTATTTTTAACAGCTGTTTATTATACTCTGTCCGTAAGTGGAAACCCATCTTACCTGATTGTGCGACACTATATCTTACCCTGTTTGGGTGCCATGGTCCCAGTGTTCCGATACCACGTTTAGTCTTCTCAGCTTTGTGCTGTCGGATAGGGACGCCGAATCTTTTAACTGTTCCCTGGAATCCTTTTGCTTTAGTGATCCCATGAACATCCAATGAATTTCCTGCTTCAAATACTTCTTCTACACTGATATTCTTGCCAAGCGCCTGCTTCGCATATGCAAGCCGGTCTTCCTTGCTGCCGCCGAGAGAGATCTCCAATAATTTTGGTTTTTTAGTACCTATATCTGCTGCGGAAGGATTGGAATGGACTAGAAGGCGAACGTCTTCAAATTGAGAGAATTTATCAAAAGTAGAAGTTGATTTTTTCTTAGGCAGCTGAATTTTTCTTCCCAAGTCTTTGGATAGATTATCTGCCCAGACACAACCTGCTTTGCGCAAGCCGGTCAGATTCTTGACATAAAAGCAAACTCCGGCGACGGTCATGGGCGGGCAATCGATGATGGTAGAAGCGACAGAAACCTCTTCCCCTTTGGTAAGGGCTCTTGGGCGATTTTCGATAACTTGAATATGAGTCATGCCGGCCTTATAGCCGATAAAACCTAATGGTTTAGCCTTGCTTTCGGGAGCCCACGATCTAAGCCTGGCCACGGAATGTTTAGCTCTCCGTCTAGGCCAAAATTGAATACTTCCATGTCTTGGTTGGTGTGGTTGTCCCATTTTTGTAATTGCCTATTGATGGATTCCATCGAAGAATCACAAGTGATTAATGATGGTCACCTTTTCAGGCAGATCGGCCCTAATTATTTAATTGGTCACCCAATCAGTGTAATTGAGCTTATTTTTACTAAGTTTCTCTTCAGGGATAAGGGTTATTTATAAATATATCGGTAATGAGGAGAAAATGCTAGTCCAAAGGAATCCGCAACAACATTTATAATAAAATCCCTCTACAAAGAAAAACCATGAACTATATCTTCACCAATATCCTTGGAACTTTCGTCTTTGACGAAAAATTAACCATTATAGATTCTCTCCCCTTCAAATCTATCGGGGAGTACAAACACAAAGAAAATAGTGAAGCAAAACTGCAAAAGAAACATAACGCCAAGCCTTTGCCGAAAGAAAAGCTTCTTCAGGCGCTGCTTACATTCAAAGACACAAAATACTACCCCGATTTCTATCAGAAAAACCTGGAATTGACTAAAGAAGGACTTAAGCATTCTGTCAATGAAGACAATCTGATCATGCAGGCTATCGCTAATATCAATGAGTTAGATAAGATCAGCAACACCATGAGCAAAAGATTGCGGGAATGGTACAGCCTATACTATCCGGAACTATCTGAAGAGATAGAAAATCATGAGAAATATGTTGAGTTGGTCTTGCAACAGGAGCGTAATCAAAAAACCTTCGGGGCGGATTTAGACTCCTCTGATGTTGATGAGATGAAATTACTGGCAGAAAGAATCGTTTCACTATATGAACTGCGAAAACAGCATGAATTATATTTGCAAAAAATCATGAAGAATTATTGCCCTAATCTTCTTGAATTGGCAGGAGCGACTATCGCCGCCAGATTGATCGAATTAGGAAAAGGATTGAAACATCTGGCGTTATTGCCGGCATCGACCCTGCAATTGTTAGGAGCAGAAAAAGCATTGTTCAGGCATCTGAAGACCGGCAGCCGAAGCCCAAAATATGGAGTCATCATCAATCATCCTCTTATCCAGAACGCCAAGCGCGAACATAAAGGGAAAGCTGCTAGGATGCTGGCCGATAAGCTTTCTTTGTGTGCAAGGCTGGACTATTTCAAAGGTGAATTCAAAGCGCCTGATTACAAAAAAGAACTTGAGGAAAAATTGCAATGATTGATGAGATGGTCTATATTGTAGATGAAGAAGACAATGTGGTAGGCAGCGTTCCACGCTCAAGGATGAGGACTGAAAATCTAAGGCACAGAGTAGTCAGGATATTTTTATTCAATTCCAAAGGAGAGATGTTTGTCCACCAAAGAACATTTGAGAAGGATATTTATCCCGGCTATTTTGATACTGCTATAGCCGGCACCGTAACTTCCGGGGATTATGAAGAAAACGCAGTAAGGGAATTGGAAGAGGAAGTTGGGATAAAAGGCCAAAGATTAGAATTTCTGTTCAAACACAAATTAGAGGATACATTTACTTTGGCATACCGATGTGTCTATGACGGGCCATTGAGGTTGCAGAAAGAAGAGATCATCGACGGCAGATTCATCCCCATAGACGAAGTGAAAGAACTGATCATCAGGGAGAAATTCCATCCTGATGGGATAGTTGCTTTCGAAAAATATCTAAATAAATATCTAGTGACACCATGAGCAGCATCAAACCGCACAAAATATTTGAAATATATTCAGACGGAAGGAGACTGTACACCAAAAGCATCCTTCCGGGAAAAAGGCATTTTGAAGAACGGACTTTCAGAGAGAAAGACGGAGAATATAGAGAATTTGATCCTACTCACAGCAAGTTAGCGGCCATGATCATGAAAGGCTGTACCAACGCCGGGATCAGGAAGGGAGATGTCATTCTATATCTTGGCGTTTCACATGGTTACACCGCATCCTTCATCTCCGATATGATCGCCCAGGAAGGCCGCATTTTCGGCATAGATCCTGCGCCGCGGGTCATTCGAGATCTGGTATTCCTGTCTGAGCAGCGCAATAATATCATTCCGATCTTAGCAAATGCCAATCATCCAGAAGAATATGTAGAACGTGTGCCTGCAGCTGACATTGTCTATCAGGACATCGCACAGAAAAATCAGGCGGATATTTTTATCAGGAACTGCAGATTATTTTTGAAAAAAGGCGGTTACGGCCTATTGGCGGTAAAAGCCAGAAGCATCGATATCAAGCGGACAAACAAAGACATTTTCATCGAGATCAGAAACCTGTTGGAGAAAGAATTTACTGTAATTGACTACAAAGTGCTGGAACCATTTGAACGCGACCATTGCATGATCATAGTAAAAAAATGATTGCATAGGCCTTTATTCCTTAAATTTTAAATACCCCTTCCTTACATTTTTATCATGCGCATCTTAACTTGGAACATTCACGGTGTATCTATCATGGATAGGAATGAACGTTTCCCGACCATAAGAAATTCCATTGAAAAATATAGGCCGGACATCGCCTGCATCCAAGAAGCAATTTTCCCAAAGAGCAGAAACATGCTTAGCAGCTTGGATGATTATCATGTTTCTCTTGAATTGAACCGATTCCCGCCGTTGACTACCAAAGGCGGTTTGGTTACTTTAACTAAAGCAAAACCGTTAGAAGTATCATTTCATCCCTATCAAAACCAAGGAAATTTCTTTACACCACAAAAATGGGATAGATTGATAGGCAAAGGGTTTCTGGAAACGATCATCGAAGATCCGCAATTGGGAAAAGTTACCGTCATCAACACCCATAATGTTTGCACTTATACTGATGATACTGACCGATACTTAGAAGCGCAGGCAGAGCAGCTGCTGCACAGGATAAAGTTTCATGCTGAAAATGGCGAATTTATCATCGTGGCAGGCGACTTTAATTTCAAGCGCAAATCAAAATTATATCCACAATTCAGAGCATTGCTCCACGATGCAACGGAAGGGCTGGGTGACTTTCATCTATTGGAATACGAAACGATCGATTATATCTTGCTGGGAGACAAATATAATTGCAACTCCACTTATGTTTATCAAGACCTTTATAAGAAATACCCCAGTGACCATCCCGGTATATTTGTTGAGGTGGAATTCAACCGCTAAAGTTAAATAGTTCAAAATTCTCCTTCTTCCATGAGCATCACCAGGGAATCTGCCTATCTTTATCTTTGTTCTAAAGAATTGACCAAGATGAATAAAAAACTGCATGATCTAAGCAAAGAGGCGCAGCATCACGGAGAGAAACATGCTTCGGCGACGGACGAGAGAACCCGATATAAGCATTCCCGAAAACATCACCATGCTACAAACGAGATCCAGGATCTGATGAAAGAACATCAGGCCATGCTTTCTCGGATCAAGCATCATTTAGTGAATTACAATAACGCATTACGGAAAGAATTGAAACAGTAGTTAATAAGCTGTTGTTCTGGTTAAATGGTAAGGTTCATCAGTTGTTAGTTTTAGCTGTCCTTCTAACCACAGATAATCATTTATTTGCGTTGAGGTTAATCCTTCAGTTTCTCCCTTAATTAGTTCAACTGCATGGATCGTGTTTGCCCTAATCTCTACTTCCATCTGACTTCCAGACGGAAGTTCCTCTCTTCTTTTTATTTTTTGTTGCAATTCATTTGAATATTGCAAAATTCCATGCCGCCTTAGGATTTGAGGAAGTTTATAATCGGCACAAGCAGTCAATTGATCAAAATTATCAAATCCGCCAAAAGAATAGTTCAAGTCGGAAACTAGTAACTGCGCACGCTTGTTAAAGATAATTCTCTTTCCTTTATAGAGAACAGAATCATCAAAAGAGGAGAAATATTGAACCAATAAATCTACTAATTGTAGAGCATCATTCTTTGATTGACCAATAATATATCTAAAATCCCCGCAAAATTTTTCTTTCGCAGTTGAGCCAATTTCGTGCAAGATCCTTAATCTCTCATCTAACAAAGGAATCTCTACATTTCCACGTAAAATATTCTCTAAATCCTCTCTCCGGATATTTTCTAAATAAGCCGGATCAAAACTTTTGCCGCCTTCAATAGCCCTTCCCAAACAAGCAAGCATTGCTTGGGATCCGTCATAACTTTTGTTTTTATATTCAACTTGCCATTTAGGATTTCCCCAATAACTAAAACTTATTGAATCAAAAACAACTAAAAAACCAAGTTTTTCTTCACCTAATTCTCGTAAATCGAAAGGAGAGATTTCTAGCCAATGCCTAAGGATTTTATTTCTATCAATATTCTCGGCAAATTCTCTAATTTTAGTTTTATCCACCCAGACATGATCTGATTGTTTTAGTACCAGTTCTAAACTCTCAAGTATCTTCATAAAAAAAACCTTTCAGATTAATCACTTCTTCTCTTCAACCTTCTTCACATGGATGATATTTACCGGACAGACATCTGCCGCTTCCTGATTGCTGTCTTTGTCCTTTTCATCTATCTCTAATTCGTAATGGTCATCAACTTTCTTGGAACCTTTCAACTCTGCCATGCCTTGGGCATCCATTTCCCAGAAATCTGGATTAATAACTGCGCAAGCACCGCAGCTGATACAATCCTTCTTGAAATGTTCTACCTTGTATCTTGCCATTATCTGGTCGGAATCGGGCATATTTATAATATTTTCCCAGATAAATCGTTCACCGGCTCTGTCCGGAAAAGAATAAAAGTGTATACTGAGTTTGTAGGTTATGACACAA
>CAYIZT010000030.1:0-14821 GCA_964368095.1 uncultured Methanosarcinales archaeon | reverse complement strand
GTTAAAGAAGGCTCTGTCTTGAATGCGGTTAGCGCGTAAAATCGAGCGATACTACTACTATATTTCGATTGCGACAGGGGGACGTCCCTTCCGGGGACGCAAGAAATGTTGGAAACTACCACATTTCTGCGCAGAAAACAAGTCGTTGCTTGTTTTCTTGCGTCGCATTACAAAGCCACATACAAACAGCGAGTCCGCGCTAACCCGAAGCGAAGCGGAGATTCAGGACAGAGCTGTTAAAGAACAGGATAAAAAAAAGATAAAATGCGAGGGACGTGACTTTCACGCCAGTACCTAATCGTCGCAGTGGGCTATGCATAAGCATTGCCCGCCCATGTCGCCTAAGATATTGGCATTTGAACACGCGTACCCACTAAGGGACTAGCCCCTCAAGTTCGCCAGGTTTTTTACCCTCTAGCGGATTTGGCCAGCTCTCCCACCCTCGCATATAATAGAAAATCAATCGATTATTTATTAATCTTCACTTTACTAACATATTCGTTCCCTTCAATAAAAAATCTCCACTGCAAGTCTAAAGCATCCTTGATCCCTATCCGTGAACTGGTAAGAATCTTTCCAACTTTAAATCCGTCATCAAATATTTTGATTTCCTTCCCTATCTTCAATCCATTATATCTTTTGTCGATCCCTAAAGCTGAACACAATTTTCCCGGCCCAGAGCAGATATCCATTATTTTTTCCGTATTTCTCCTTTTCTTCATCTTTTCTACACCGATAAGCGGTTCAGCTGCCCTGATCAATACTGCGCCAGCATCATCTTTATCAGAAGTTAAGTTCAGGCACCAGTACATACCATAAATCAGATAGACGTACACATGGCCGTGCGTATCGTACATCAATGCGCTTCGTTCCGTCCTGTTATAGGCATGGGAAGCCTGATCTCTCCCATAAGCTTCCGTCTCTACGATGCGGGCCTGCATATCATCGATAGATATTATCTTCCCTAAGAGTTCCTGCGCTACTATTACTGTATCTCGAGCAAAAAAAGATGCCTGGAGCGGTTTCATGTGATATCAGAATAAGCACAGGTTAAAAAACTTTATAAAACTTTAACGATCTAATAAAAGCTAATAAAATCATTAAAAGAGCATTAAAAATATTTCTTCGGAGAATAACAATCAATTACTGTAACTACATTATTATCTACCACATTATAATCCACTGATTCCCCTATATCTATCTCATCATGCCCCCTTTCCGAAGGAACTGGCTGCGGAATTTCTAATTCATCATATAACGGGATTGGCTGCCAGCCAGAATCTCTTCTATCTTTTCTTGCCTTCTCTAATTTCCTTTCTATAATCATATTAATAATGGCTTCCTCTAACATAACAGTTAGTAAATACTTCCGGACTAATTAATTTTCGGCATATAGTAACTAAATACCATATATTAATTATTAGATCACGGGCTCTGTCCCGAATGGGGTTAGCATCAATATACGAACGATAGAATTGATAGGACTTTGATTGCGGAAGGGGGCGCTCCTTACATGAAATTAGGAAACTACCTAATTTCAGTACCAAAATGAAGTCTTTGCTTCATTTTGTGTACGGGAGGGAACCGCACTAAAATCATTAATACTAAAAGTGAGTCGATGCTAACCAGAAGTGGAGATTTAGGACAGAGCTAAATCATAGTTAAGAAGATAACAGTAAAGATCAATTTTAGCCTAAATGTCCTACCAACCAACCGACTAAATAACCTATCAAGCCTGCAGCTAAACCTATAAAAACCACTTCTATCCCTGATTTAAACCAATTTAGCTTGGTATGGCTGGTCTTAGCCCAGCCGACGCCAAATAAAGCGACTATGGTCAACGTCGAAGAGACCACCGCAGCCGGCCATAACTGAAGAGAATTTAGCTTAGAGACAAGGAAAGGAACTATAGGGAAAGCTGAACCTATTAAAAAAGAAAAAAACATAGTGATGGCGTTCTTAAGAGGAACTTCTAATTTTTCCTTGGAAATGCCCACTTTTTTTTGCACCATATAATTGCAGACAAATTCAGGATGCTTATAACGTGAAGATTTCTTAAGCAGAAGGTCTACTTCTTGCTTTTTCATCCCTTCCTTAACTAAAGCAGAACGCATCTCCATGTAACATTTACGGGGATTTTTGGTCAATTCTTCGCGAACTGTTTCTAGTTCATGCTCGTAAACTTCCCGCTGGGATTTGGAAGAAAGATAGCTTCCTGCTGACATCGAGAATGCCCCTGTAAACATGCTGGCAAACCCGGCCAGGATTATTGTAAAAGCATCGCCGCCACCGACATACACGCCTAAGACTAAGCCTAGATTAGATACTAATCCGTCCTCCATACCGAAGACGAAATCCCTGATCACATCTTTTACGTTTGTAGGCATCATGGTAACGAGACAATTGCGCACTTATTAGACACGCATCTAAGTTCCCCTGCACCGCAATCTAGCGGCCCCTCGCACACTGACGTGCATAAGACGCCGCTGCAATCAGGAGCATTGGCCTGGTTTACTGCATCGGTAGGATGGCAGCATTGGGCCGGAACACAGTCAGCATCGACTGAACATCGTTCTGCTGCCGGCACGCAGGAGATAACAACTAAAAAAATAGGTAGCAACATGCCAATCATCAATCTCTTTTTCATATCTATCCCTCTAATTATCTTAAATTAATTAATTGATTTATTAATTTTATCTGTTAAAATCTTCTTCATATCGCAGGCGCTCATTGATCTCCCCACGGAGATTTTGGCCGACCAATTTCTTAGCTTCTTCACGGGAATGGTTTCCCAATAACCACGATAATTTCACCAATGCAGTGTTTGACAACATATCTTTTCCAGAGATTATGCCTAATTCCTGCAAGTCACGTCCTTTATCATACACATTCATGTTTACGCCGCCGAATAGGCATTGGGTAGTCATAACCACCACGCATCCAGAATCAACTAATTTCTTTAGAGCAGGATATATCTTTTTGTGGATCGCGCTTTCCTTATTAGGCGCTTGTCCGGGAGTATGCCCTAAGCCGGTCCCTTCGATGATCAGCCCCTTGTATCCGTTGAAAAATGAAAATTGTTCCGGGAACATATTGATATGAATCTTTAACAAACCTACTTTCTCTTCCATCTTTGGTTTGAGCGAGAGCTTATCTGCGCGTTTCTGATAACTATCTGCAAGATATTGTATCTCTCTGCTGTTATAATCAACACGAGCCAGAGCAGAGGAGTTTATAGCTTTGAAAGCATCTCGGCGTGAAGAATGTAATTTGTATGTTTTTGTTGCCGGCAAGATGACACAGGTTTTATCGCTCGATGATTCATGCATGCAGATGGCTATCCCACCATAATCGGTCTTAGTCACAAATTCAGCGGCGCAGATGAGATTCATGCCCGCATCACTGCTGCCGCGGTCAGAGGAACGCTGTGCGCCGACAAAAACTATAGGCACTGGAGATTTTTCTACTATAAATGACAATGCTGCTGAAGCGACTGCCAGATTATCCGTGCCCATACCGATAATGATCCCTTTCACCCCTTTCTTGACCTGGCGTTCAATAGCTTTAGCGATCAATGAGAAATGGGCAAAACGCAGGTCATCGCTCCACATCTGCGCAATAAGTTCAGATTCAAGGTTAGCGATGTCTTTTAATTCTGGGAATAATGATAACAATTCTTCCGGGCTGAACTCACTAGCTACGCCGCCGGTGCGGTAATCAACTTTTGAAGCGATTGTTCCTCCAGTATGCAGGATGGCGACGGTAGGAAGGTTTGGATTTTTGGTGATTTTTGCAACAATCTTCTTTTTTGCCGCCGCTTTGGCTAAAACAGTTATTTTGGAAACTTCTTTCTGGTCAAAACCTACATTGTAACCGCTGTCAAGCTTCAGCAGGAGAGTATCTTTATCCGGGCTGGGCATCAAAATCCCTTCTTCCGAGCCTTTCTTGGCAGTGATTTTTACCCTATCTCCCGGTTTAGCCATGTAGGAAAATAATTTCTTAAGATTTATATAGCTTGTGCTTGGAAAAACAAAAGATGGCAGACTTAGTAGGAGAAATAATTGAAGCGCTAGAAAAACCTTCAGCCTATTTTCATCCCGTTGGTCCTATCCAAAGGATCATTACCGGCGTTTCCGTAGTCTTTTTGACCGGTGATTTTGCATATAAATTCAATAAGCCGCTAAATCTGGGATTTCTGGACTTCTCTACCTTAGAAAAAAGAAAAGACCAATGTGAAAAAGAGTTTCGTTACAATTCTCTCATCTCACCAGACCTATACTTAGGCGTTTCCACAATTAATCTAACTGAACAAGGAAACATTTCCGTAGACGGTCCAGGAAAAGTAATAGAATATGCCGTAAAGATGAAGCAGCTTGATCCTTCCTTGATCATGTCTGAACTTTTAGCCAAGAATAAAATTTCTTCTGAACATCTTCATCAATTAGCCCAGAAAATTTTTGATTTCCACCAACGAGCAATAACCGATGAGGAAACCGCTTCTTTCGGCTCAGTAGAGATGGTGCAATTTAACTGGGATGAAAATTTTGAACAGACTGAGAAATACCAGCAAACAATAATCTCAAAAGAAGATTTCCAGTTAATACTGGAAAAAATTAATCATTTTATAAAGAATAGCAGAGGACTATTCACTCAAAGAGTGGAAAAAAATAAAATTAAACATTGCCACGGCGACTTTCATTCTGCCAATGTGTTTGTAACCCCTGAGATCTACATCTTCGACGGCATCGTGTTCAATAAGCGCTTCCCATGTTCCGACGTTATTGCGGAAATAGCCTTCATGGCCATGGATTTAGATTTCCATGGAAGAAAAGATTTAGCAGAGATTTTTGTGAAAGAATACCAGGGATTAAGCGAGGATGAGGATATTCCAAGGCTTCTTGATTTCTATAAATGTTATCGCGCTTACATTAGAGGAAAGATAAACTGTTTTACTTCCGAGGACGTAAATTTAACCGGCACAGAAAAGCAAAAAGCAATCAATGATGCAAAAAAGTATTTTAAGCTGGCAAAGAGTTATGCTGAATCGTTCTAAATACTGATAAAATCTTCCTACTGATAAAATGTTTCTATTAACAGAATTGCTCCATCTGTGAAATAAGCATCTCTTTGACTTGTTGATAATTTTGTGGAGTAATGTCGTAATCTAATGTAAATCCTCCGCCGTTTCCCCTTCCGCCTCCGCCAAGACTTTGCACAAAAGGAACGACCGGAAAAGATGCATCTTTATTGGCAAGAACTAGATGATTCCGCGCCGGAGATTTGAATAGGCAAATGAAAATATCCGAATCTTTTTGAAATCTATCTCGTAAATGAAATGGCCCTGGTTTCTGTGAAAGCAATGGGGAAGAATAGCCAAAAAGAACATGGCATGGTCCAACTTTTAAGACTTCAACACTGCTATCTAGATCTTTATATGCTTCTTGTTCTCGTTGGTTGAATATATCGGCATGCTGCCTCCATTCCGGCCGTAAGTTGTATCTTCCATCAAAACATCTTTCTTCCGCCAAATCGCCCGATAATTGCAAAAGCAACCCGTAATCCAGCCGTTCATTTGCGACAGCAATTATTTTTTCCAGCTCATTTCCTATCTGGATATTTCCATTATCGCCGGAAGTATTTTTGTAGTCGTGCGCCTGGGCAATTTTAGCAAGTTTTCTTACGTAGTGATCAGACATACCATAGTGCTGGGCAATAATCATCGCGGCGCATTGCTTTTCCTGATGATAGACTTTTATTCCTAAGTCCGTTAGTCTATCTTTATGCAGCTGGGTTGCATCATGATGATCAAACCAGTGCACTTCTCTGCCTGCGGCTAATTTCTTCAGGAGAGTAAAATCTGAACCTTCAGCCTGCACTAAGCGTCGATTAGGATCAATATCGGCAACATACAAGGGATTATGGCTTACAGCTTTATCTACTGATTCTTCAAATGATTCCACGATCCGGTCATAACGAACAAAAACATGATCTTCAGGCTTTCGAGAAACTCCGAAAATGCGCATCAATAGAGAGCGAGCGATGATGCCATCTGGATCTTCGGCATGGGCGATGTATAAGACCATTTTATTATTGTTATGGATTCAATTGATAAAGTTTACGTAAATTGACGGCAAGATATCTTCCCACATCATCAACAATTTCAGGGGGAACATAGCAGTCATACTTTTTGTCTCCCTGAGAGCTGGCAATAGTGATCAAATTAGGTTTTGGCAGCTGCGCAAGCACTTTCATCGTACTATCGATCCGTCCTTCAAATCCCAGCACACTTTCATAATCCCCTTTATACTTAGGTAAAAAACTTAGTGTGCCTTTTTGATGGCAGCTGAACGCGTCCAGATCGATGTCCAATATCAACGGCCGTCTTGCAGAGATAGAAACTTTGCTCGGCATAATCATCTCTCCGTCTGCTCTATCGATTCTAAGTTTATCACAATAATCCCAACCATATTTCTTATCCCGCTCACCATAAAAGGAAGTCCATTCGGAAAAAAATGTTTTTGGTTCTCCAAAACTCATCAATGTTCTTTCTTCTGAATGCGGATTCATCCAATAAACATTTGAAACGATGCCGTGATGCACAGCAGGACAGATGAAACTTGCTATATCAAGCTGGGTGTAATCCTCTGCGGACTTTATTTTATGATAAACATACGCCTCACTCAGGTCAGAATGGCCATCAATGTGGAATAAGGTTGCATCTTTTAGATTAGAAGCCCACCACCAATATAATGCTTCGTGATGATCGTCGATTAGAGCAGTGCGTATCCCTTGACGTAAGTTAAAGTTCCAGGCGCAACATGATTTTTATCTTGAGGGATTTTCATCTTCTTACCATCAAACACCAAAAACCAACTGACTGATAACAATAAACTAATAAAAATAAAATTTACTTCTTCTTAGTCTTCTCTACGTCCTTGCTTAACTTCAGCTTCTTGATCAATTCCTTGTAACGGTTCCTGATAGTAACTTCAGTAACTCCGGCAACGTCAGCAACTTCCCGCTGGGTTCTCTTTTCACCATGGATCAAAGAAGCAACATACAATGCTGCTGCCGCAATCCCGGTAGGTCCTCGTCCAGAAGTCAATTCGATATCTCTTGCTTGTTCAAGAATTTCAACTGCTTTTGACTGGGTTTCCGGACTTAATTTTAAGGCAGAGGCAAATCGAGGTATGTAATCGGCCGGATTGCTTGGCCTGATGCTGATTTCCAGTTCGCGAGTAACAAAACGATATGTTCTTCCAATTTCTTTTTTCTCGATGCCGGAAGCTTCTCCCATCTCATCTAATGTACGCGGAATTTCGTGCCTTCTACATGCTGCGTATAACGCTCCGGCTACTACAGATTCCATAGATCTTCCTCTTACTAACCCTTTCTGTACCGCTGACCTGTATATACGTGCTGCTTCCTCTTCAACTGATTTAGGCAGTCGCAGATATGAGCTTACCCTCTTCAATTCGGCCAGAGCGACTTTCAAGTTTCTTTCGATAGCGGTGCTGATACGAATATTCCATTTGCGCAGCCTGAAGAACCTATCGCGCTCTTTATCTGAGCCTAATTTATAGAAATCAGCAGTTGTACCTACTTCGGTCCCCAACCCTTGATCAAATTGGGTAGCACTAGAAGGTGCTCCAGTTCTTCGCTTACTGTCCTGGCCACCATCATCTTCAAAACTGCGCCATTCTTGTGAGAAATCGACCATACGGTCTTCGATAACCAGGCCGCAGTCCCGGCAGATAGTTTCGCCTTTTTCGACATTCCTGAATATATTGCGGCTTGCACATTCGGGACATTCTTTGATAGCTTTCCTTATCATAATTATCACACTATATTATAGCTAATTCTAGTTATATTCTGGGTCTTTAGTTTATAAACATTTCGTTAAATTTATTAGAGAGAAGCGCGAAATTACTTATAGAAGGAAAAAAACAAAGAGTGATGATAGCAGACCTATGCCTGCTCCAACTACTACTTCTAGGGGAGTATGGCCCATGGAATAATGAAATTTTGACTTGAGTTTATGCAGCCGAAGCAGTTTCTCGATCTGTTTTCCTTCCATCCCCACGGTTCTGCGCACGCCAAAAGCATCCCTAAGCACAATCAATGCTAATACTAAGCTTACGACAAACGCTGTAGATAATCCTTCTTCGAGATAGATTATACTGGCTAAAGAGACCACAAAAGCAGAGTGAGATGAGGGCATGCCCCCGGTTACGACCAAATCATGCCAAGATAACGATTTATGACGGAAAAAATAGATCAATAATTTCAATAATTGCGCCCCAAAGCCGCCTACCAGCACTGCCAGAGCAATCTTATTCATGGCAGAAGGAATATTTTTTAGTTTATATGTGTTGCTGATGTTCCGGCTCTGTGAGAAAAAGTTGCCGCCATGGCCAAGATGCGAAGGAGCTAAGCTTTTCGTAAGATAAAGTTAAGTTACTTTTTCTAACGACAAACAGCGAGAAAAAGGCGACTGAGCGGCCAAGGCGACTTTTTCCGCTAGGAAAGTCGCGAACTAAGTGACCCGATTTTTGAGACTTTCTACAAAGCCTGATGTTCCGACGTTGACTTGGCCGCTAGGCTTATACCGCGCGGCTTATCTTAAGGTCTAGGCGGAGAAGGCACTAGAAGATGATGTAGAAGAGGATGGACTTTTCCTATCTTTCTTGCTTTAATGAATCTAAAATCAATCATCAAAGGCAGATGATCTGAGAAATGAAATTTTAAGACTGAATATTTATTCACTTTTACCTGAGGAGAGGTAAGGATATAATCTAACCTGCGGGTAGGATGCCAAGCCGGTTCGGTGAGAGGGACAGATTTTTTATCCAAACTGATCAGATCCTTCAGATGAGTCTTCTGTAACAATTCTTTGATCTCTTGCACCCCATTAAAAGTATTAAAGTCGCCCATCAGAATAACCGGATTTTTTATTTTATTGACAATTTTGATCAATTCCTTGATCTGTTTCGCCCGAGCTTTTTTACCCAAAGCAAGGTGAGCAGCTATAAGCGTTACCGGATTGGGGCATTTCACCGTCGCTTCGATGACCATCCTCTTGGTCCCTTCGTGAAAGACGTGATAGCGGACTTTGGTGAAAGGAAATCTTGAAACTAACGCGTTAGCCTGCTTGTTAAGGATAGGGATATGGTGGAATAACTTTAACCATCCTTTAAGCGGATATTTTACTTTTTCTACAAAATTTTTAAGGCCAAGACTTTTTTCTAAAAAAAGGACTTCATCCTCCCCTCGGCTGCGCAGAGAACCTATATCTACTTCTATGAGAGCTAAAATATCGGGCTTTAATTTGTGAAGTGCAGAGACCATCCTCCTCTCAAGATTTTTTGGCGGAAAGAATATTTTCCAGAACTGCAGGTACTGATACCATATTCCTTCCATGCCTTCGCAATATTCGATATTATAAGTGATAAGCTTGACCATATCTATATGAAAGAAGACAAGTTTAAAATAGTTGTTAATTACTTTATAGAGGTATAATGGATGCCAAAACTGATTATGAAAAAATATTTGGATTGATCGGAGGCCTTAGAAAGCAGATTGAAAAGGCCATGCCTTCAGTCCGAAGATCAATTGACTCCATCATAAAAGATGAAATAACTTCAAGCCGCATCATCGAACAATTGTTAGACCAGCTGTTGGATTATAATTCATTAGGTTTAGCTGAGAATGAATTTAAGAGATTAAATCGGTATTATGCTAAAATTGACCCAGAAAATGCATTATTTTATGAAAGAGAATTCAAGAAATGGCAGGATGAAGATTAAAGTCATTCCAAGACTTCTTAACCGCTTGCAAAATAATTTCAAGATTCCAAAATCACAGCCAGAAGACGAGGATTTTGAATTTTATTTCAAAATTCCGAAACCAATCAATCTAAACCTATCTCCTACTCTTCTGGAGATGGTGATCCTGTCTCCTGGATTAGCGCAGATCGGTTTTTTTAACGCACAGAGTGTATTCTTCTTGGAAGGATCGACCACTACACCGACGGTAGCGGCAGAATTGCAGTTTAACATCAGTACCTCGCCTTTAGCGAGCGGTTTTATCTCAGTTTCTTCTTTGGTTCCGACCACTCGATCCAAAAGGAATGTCTCAAGATTGACTTGGTAATGGACAGCAGGTATTTTTCCCGGCAATCCGACGATAGAACCGGTCAGAGAATCTGATTTCACTACAGAAGGATCCAAAGTGGTACGGATAGCCATACTCCCACCGGGGAGGATTTCTTCAACCGGTTGGCCGCCAGAGAAAATCTGGACTATAGTTGATTTTAGAGATTTGGCGATTTTCTTATTCTTCTCTTCTACCATATATCCAGGACATATCTCAATAGAATCTCCAACCTTAAATTTTCCTTGCTTGACTGTTCCGCCTAAGACCCCGCCGACTAACTTTTCCGGTCGTGCTCCCGGCTTATTGATATCAAAAGAACGTGCTACAAGCATGATGGGGTCTTTTTCGACATCCCTTTTAGGAGTCGGCAAATTTTGCTGGATAGCGTTCAGCAAAACATCGATATTGACATTTGCTCTCGCTGAGATGGGGATGATCGGCGCATCCTTATACTCTGTAGAAGACAGAAATTGCTTTATTTCTTGATAGTTGGCAAGAGCTTCTTCGTAGGACACCAGATCGATCTTGTTCTGTACCACAATAACTTTCTTTAATCCGCTGATATGAAGCGCCATCAGATGCTCCTTAGTCTGCGGCTGAGGACATTTTTCATTAGCAGCAACTAAGAGCAAAGCGCCGTCAACGATAGCTGCTCCAGAGAGCATGGTCGCCATAAGCGATTCGTGGCCAGGGGCATCTACTAATGATATCTTACGTTGAAATGCTGCCTCGCTATTGCATTTAGAGCATTTCTTTTTAGTGGTGTAATAATCACAGTTATCACAATGATAGATAGAAAAATCAGCATACCCCAGACGGATAGTAATTCCACGTTTTAATTCTTCGGAATGAGTATCAGTCCATTTACCGCTTAATCTTTCGGTGAGAGTGGTCTTTCCATGATCGACATGGCCGACCAAAGCGATGTTAAGTTCCGGCTGCATCGAATCTAAACGTGATTCAGAACCTGCATGGCCCGGAGATTGGGCCTGAGAAGACTGGCTGGAAATTTCTTTTTTTTCTTTCACGCCGCCAAGATGTCCGAAAGGCAATGCTTTTGAGGATTTTTTAGAAAGCTTAGGGGCTACTTTCTTAGATTCTTCTGCCGTTTCAGACATAATCTTTTTTCGGGGGGGCATAATAGTGTAGAACAGCAGTTTATTTATAAAAGTTTAGTGAAGATAAGCTTAGCGTAAACTCTCTTCTAGGCTTAGAAAAAATAAGGATAACCTATCTCTTCCCTTTTTTCAGATTCTTCAGATTTTCTTTTATCTTACCTCTCACTCTTATCGCGCGCCTCTTAAGGAATTTTCTGGCCGCTTTCAATTCTCCTTTGCTGGCTACCCCTGACTTTTCCATCGCCGATTCAAAATAGCGGTTAGCGGCGCTTAGAACTTCTTTGCTGGCCTGTTTTGAATTTGCTACCAGTTCGCGCGCAAGCTTAAGGCTTTCATCATCGCTTAAGCGAAGCTCTTTTTTCACGGTGGAAGCGACTTTTTTTGCTTCAGCCAAACTTAACAGACCTAAACCGTATCCGGTTTCTACAATTTTTTTAATTCTTTCAACCATTCTATCAATCCTCTTTATGTGTATATAAAAATTTGATAAACAGCAGTATAGTGAAGGCGAGCATGATCCCGCTCACGGGGATGCCTAAAAGAGTTGTTCTTCCCTCTAGGTAAAGAAGAATCGCTGAAGAAAGGATCAGTGAGGCAATGATGATCCCTAAAACTCTTCTCTTGTTAACATGCTCCAGCTCCTGCTCTAATTCCTTGATCTGCGAAACATCAATGGTAGTGGGGGGCTCTGGCTCCTCTAATTTTTTAATTATTCTAGAGATATGTTCCGGCAAATCTTCTAATTCTTCCAGTAGTTCCTTCTTGTTCCAGAATGTCCCAGCTGCTTTAGTGATTATACTTTTAGGGGAATAATTTTCTCGCAGATATTTTTTAGTAAATTCATCAAATCCATCGGAAACTTTGAATTGGGGATACAGGCGCATCGCTAACCCTTCGGCCTGAAAAAGAGATTTGGCCATCAATACATGATTGGAATCGAAAATAACTCCATACTGCGCTCCCTTTCCGATAATCTCATAAAGCGCTTTTCCTATGCTCTTTTCTTCAATGGAACTTTTGTATACTTCTTCAAGGATTGCCCTCGTTTCTGCCTTAAAGGCAGGAAGATTTGCTTTGCTGATGTCTTTTGCTAAAGAGATGACTATATCCAAGCTTTTGTTAGAATCTTTATCATGTATGGAAGTTATGAAGCGGATGATCTTTTTCCTATCGCCGAGATTCAATTCTCCTACGATGCCGTAATCGATATACGCTAATTTGCCGTTCTTTAGCGCAAAGATGTTTGCCGGATGGGGATCAGCATGGAATAACCCATGCAGCAAGGCTTGTTCAAGGATAGAACTAACATAATTCATCACTATTTTTTTACGATCAATTTTATATTTGTCCAGTGCTGAAACATCACTCAGTTTTATGCCATCGATATAATCCATGGCCAGGACTCTCTTAGAAGAAAAAGCAGGATATACTTTAGGGATTATTACTTCCTTGTTATTTTTTAATTTTTCCCGCAATAGCGCTGCATTACGCCCTTCTATCTCAAAATTTAGTTCTTTCCTGGTCCAGAAAGTAAATTCCTTGACTAGGTCGACTGGATGATAATTTTTAACGGCAAGGAAATGCTTTTCCAGGGAATGAGCAAGATGAAAAAGAATATCTAAGTCTGTATCGATTATATTCTGTAGATTTGGACGCTGCACTTTCACCACTATTTTCTTGCCTGATTTGAGCACTGCACGATGGACCTGGGCCATCGATGCGGAAGCTAATGGCTTTTTATCGAAAGAAGAAAATAACTTGTTTAACGGTTTTTGCAGATCGCTCTCGATTATGCTTTTAACTTTTTGATATGAAAAAGGGGGGACATGGTCCTGCAATTTTTCAAATTCTTCTGAATATTCTTTCGGCACCAAGTCCGGCCGAAGGGATAACAGTTGTCCGAATTTAACAAAAGTCGGCCCTAAGCGTTCAAATGCCCGGCGCAGCATGATAGCCTGACGCTGCCGGTTGGAGACCGGAAAAACAGGTTTTATACGCTTATGCCAGGGAAGGTGAAAGCGCAGATCGGTCTTAGCAACATAATAGCCCAGGCCTTCTTCAAAGAAGACTGCGACTATTTCTTTAAGTCTTTCGATATCTTTAACCTGCAACAATTGATGTACCTCTTTTAAAGTTATATAAGGAAAAAGAATATATAAGGGTTTTGTTTGTTTTGGCTCGGTCCGGAAAGCCGCCCGCCTGGCCAAAAGGTGAGCTGAGAACTACTGTTTCGTAAGACCTGATTATTGGTGCTTTCTTTATTATACTCAGAAACTATTTTTTCTCAACATTCACTGCTAAAAAGCACGAAGCGAACGGCCAGGGTTGCTGTAAAGCAACTCGAGAACGTAGTGACCCTAGCGGCTTTTTCCTCCATTCAGGTCAGAGTCAAATTCCCTGCAAGATATACTTCACTCCCCAAGCTAAAGTGATCAATCCTAAAATAGTAGATATGACTTGGATCATAGTCTTTCCAAGAAATCTATTGGCCCGGTGAGTATTGTAAAAAAGTATCGCTGTCCCAAACAATACTATCCCCACAGCTAACCCCGTAACTATTCTTCCGTAATTGCTGGCTGAAACGATGATAGACATTATTGCTGCTGGACCGGTCAAGAGCGGAGTGCCTATGATAGAAGCGATAGCCCAAGTAGAATCGCCTTTCACTCGTTCCACATCGACTAAAGAATACCCCAAAACCATCTTCAACCCAAGAATTCCCAGTACTATCCCGCCGGCTACCTGAAATTCTTTTATGGTCATACTAAATAATCGTAATAACCCTTGCCCAAAAATAAGTACAACGAAAGATACCGCAGCGGCAACAACCACGGCGATAGTTGCTGTCCTTCGACGTTCTTTTTCTTGCATAGAACTGGTAGCAACTGTAAAAATCACAAAACTGGCCAATGGATCAAATATTACAAAGAACAGGATCAGTAATTGGAGGAAAGAATCAAACATGGTACCTGAAAGATCTGGAAGTTTAAAATTATTTGTATTGATCTCTTGTATTGGCCCTTCACGATATCCAGGATACAGGTCTCTTTAAACGCTAATTATAGAGAAAGGGATAGAAAAAAGGATAGAGAAAGGGGATTACCCTTAAATTTACTCTTGATTTATTCTTCCTGCTTCTTAAGCCTGGTTAAGTACCCAGCTATGACATTGCGGATCTTTTTGCTGCTTCCGCTGGTGTAAAGAGAGGTAAGCTTTTTGTTCTGCTCAAAGTCAGCAGTGAATTTTTCTCGATGAAGGTTCAAAAGTTCCTTAGTTTTCCGTTTGATGAATGTGGTTTTGATACGTCCCATATTAAAGCTCGGAGCCAAGTTTATTTATAAATCTTTTGCAAGACGACGCTGTTACTTTAAAGGCAGGTAGCTTGGCCTACAATGTTGTGAAGGGGGAACTGCCGTTCGTAAGAAGTAGTTATTGTGCGAAAATCTTCTTGCATTGCTATGGAATTTTCGCCCCCATTCACTGGCCTGCTACCTGCCCTGCCGATAAAGTTACAGTATCCGCAAGACTGAAGGTACAAAGCATAAGAA
>CAYIZT010000029.1:0-15404 GCA_964368095.1 uncultured Methanosarcinales archaeon | reverse complement strand
TACGAGATCTCTACGTGACTGGAGTTCAGACGTGTGCTCTTCCGATCTCGCGATTGCCACTGCGTTTTCCGATCAACGAAGAGATCAGGCATTGTCCTGAATAAGATATGCATTGATGGCCATGAACAAACACTTCCAGTTCCTTATCCGTATGTTCTCGGATGATTTTAATTTCTGCCTGATTCAACTCTCGGGCCAGGACCACTAAATCAACATCATGGAATTGGGCGATGCCACGATAGTTCATTAAGCTTGCTTGGGTAGAAGCATGCACTTTCAGTCCAGGAAATGATCTCTTGATCAACGAAGCGAGAAAGATTTCCTGTATGATGACTGCATCGATACCTGCCAGATAAGCCTGTTCCAGCGTCTTGAACCACATCGACAGCTCCTCATTGCGCACTAAGGTGTTAAAAGTCAGATTAACCTTCACCCCATGTAGATGAGCGAAGAAAACTGCATCCTTCAACTCTTCTAAGGAGAAGTTTTTAGCTAAGCGCCGGGCGTTAAAGAATTTTATCCCCAGATAGACTGAATTAGCTCCATTATATACGGCAGCCTTAAGGCAGTCCCAGTCTCCTACCGGCGAATTAAGTTTTAGCTTATGCATGATAGAATAGGTATTTTATGGGCTATTTTTAAGGGTTACTGAGGAAATCAAATACTCATCATCTCAATAACGTTTCTATTATGGTCAAACCGCCTAAAAGAAGAAGAATAAAATACAAAAGGAATTGGGTAATCTTACTCAAGCTCACACCCTGTTTTCTCTGCCAGCTGCAGTGGTGTCATCACCGCGCTCAGCTTGTTTCCGTCAGCGAACTCCCAGGTGGGATATCCCTCAATCTGCTTGCTGCTGCAGATAGCAGTCTGTCCTTTACCGTCAGGAGTGGAACATTCCACATACGGCAGCAGTTTGGCGGACTTGCCAAACAACTGTTTCTGTTGAGCACAATGAGAACACCAAAAGGCGCCATAGAAAGTAGCACCTTTATCGCCTAAGCATTGCGCAAGAGCATCATATTTCCCTGGCGTGTTGGCGGAATAGTACATCCAAAATCCCAGCAATGCTACCACTGCTACCACACCAGCATACCAATAATATTTTTTTTTAAGCAAAAATTTTTTCTTTACAGCACCATGTTTCTCTTCCCGATGATGCATCAACCCTTCATGAGAACTAAATTCCTTATCGCATTCCGTACACTTCATCTTCCTCCCTCCATAATACTGTTCCAAAATCATCAGAATTTATAAGCGTTATCGTGTTATTAATCTTTCTTGCGTATGCTTAGTATGGTCTCCAACGAAGATAAAAAAAGTTCGTGCTTCTCCTGCCAATACGGATCCTTGCTTTCAGCTTTGTCTTCCAGAAGATGTTCATAGACTATCTGCACTCTTTTCCTTGCTTTAGCCCGATGATCCTTCATTAGTTTATCATATTCAAATTGTGCTATCCTTGTATCTAACCAACGAAAACCAGGCATCGTAAAATCCCCATCATGATACGAAACATACTCTAACTCTCCAGAATTATAATCAAAGTTATAGCAAGTGGTCCTACTTGAAGCCAGCTTAAACCCTTTGCCTTCATATTTTTCATAGATATCTTTGCAAAAGAAAATCGACAAGATGGTGGGGAGATGCCGTTCACGATAGAGTATTTCCAGATAATATCTATGGATCTGGTCAAGCGAAGGTATTATCCTAAAAGATAAATGCTTGGACATGATAGACCAATACGACCGGGCTATAAAAATATTGTTGCACAACAATAGTTATTTATATACCAATTATTTTAATCACAAAAAAGATTAATAACAAAAAAAGAGGCTAGATCTTATGAAACTAATTATCCTGGGCCCGCCAGGCAGCGGAAAAGGAACCGTTTCTGAAAGACTGGCCAAGGATTTCAATCTCCTTCACATATCGGTAGGCGATCTGCTTCGTAAAGAAGAAAAAAAGAAAACTGAGCTTGGAAAAGAGATCAAAAGTTACATAGATAAAGGGAATCTTGTGCCGCACCAGATGGCCGTGGACATCGCCAAGAAAGCCATCGGGAAGAAAAAAAATTTTATTTTTGACGGATTTCCCCGCTCCGTAGACCAGGCTAGATCGATTGAAGAATTAGATATCGATGCAGTTATCTATTTAGATGTCCAAGAAAAAGAAGTTATCAAAAGGTTATCCGGCCGGCTTCTTGATCCGGTCACAGGAAAAACATATCATCGGCAATATTTGCCCCCGCCTAAAGGGATAGAGAAACGCTTAGTGCATAGAAAAGACGATACCCCTAAAGTAATCAAAGAAAGGTTTAAAGTTTATCATCGGGAAACTGAACCGGTCATTATGTACTATCAAAAGAAAGGAATACTGAAGAAGATTGACGGTGATGGAAAGCCTGAAGAAGTTTATGAGAGAATAAGGAAAGCAGTAATAAAGATCAGATAATTCATTCCAGCAGTGAGATCCCCCACATCAAAGCGATCCCCAGTATGAATGCGCCTATATGCCATAAGGATTCTCTCCATCCACATTCTTTGTGCAATTCAGGGATTAGGGTTGAACCTGCGATGTAGATAAATCCGCCTGCCGCAAAAGGAAGGATGAAAAGTACAAATGCTTCACTCCGCACCCCTAGCACTAAGCCGATTATCGCACCAAGGATGGCCGTCGCCGCCGATAAAAAGTTATAAGTCAAAGCTTTCCATTTGGAAAATCCTGCATACAGCAACACTCCAAAATCAGCGATTTCCTGAGGAACTTCGTGCAATACTACTGCAAGGGTAGTAGCGACTCCAGTGTGAATATTCACCAAATAGGCCCCAGCGATAACTAATCCGTCCAATAGATTATGCAAACCATCTCCAAAAAGAGTCAGGAAGCCTATTTGCTGCTTATGTGGATGCATATGTGATTGGTGACGCAATTGGGAATGTTGAAGAGGCAACTCTTCGCAATGGTGCGCATGGATCCATTTCTCTATCAGAAAGAATATAAGCACCCCGCCCAAGGCAGAAAAAGAAACCATGGGTGTAAATCCCTGTTTTCCAACAATTTCCGGCAGCAGATGCAGGAACGCGCCGCCCATCAGGGTTCCGGCGGAAAGGCTGACCAGTATTAAGAGAGTTTTATGCAGTTTATTCTCAGTCAATAGGAGAGATATCACTCCGATCAAAGATACCAAGGAAACCACTACCACGCTTAACAAGGCATAAAGTGAAGTTACCATCATACTGGCTTATAAAAAAAACACATTTATAAATTTTATTGATTCCCATTATCAATAAGGAGTAAAAATGAAACGAAACACTAAACAGAAAGAGTTTATCATAACAGAAGTATCTAATTCCAACTCTTTCTTTAACGCTGAAGAACTACACACGAGGGTCTCCAAAAAATATCCCCAGATAGGTCTCGCGACAGTATACCGGGCTTTAAATGAGCTTACCAAAACCGGCGAGATCCACTCTTACCAATGCAACCGTAAAACTATGTATTCTTCCGGCAAGAAGAACCACTGCCATTTCACTTGTGAAAGATGCGGAGAAGTCAAGCATCTTGATATCAAAAAAATTGATTTCTTAAAGTTGCATGCTGAAGGTAAAGTATGTCATTTCCAGATAGATGTTACTGGAATATGCAAGAAGTGCAAGTGATTTTTAGAATAATTTTACTCAAATAAAATATTACTACCTTGGTAATAGTGCCTCTTCTTACCATCAATAACTATCTCAGTTTTATCAACTTCAAGAACATTAACTTTCACATAAATATCAGTTACAATGTCGCCCAGATGTATTACTCTGGGGCCTTTGGCATTATTAGCTTTAGAATCATGAATCCGGTATCCTTCTTCTGTTTTAAGATATGATTTTACTAATGCATTCTGCCGACGCTGCGCTAATTCTAAAGAGGCATAGATTTCATCTTTTTTACTCCATCCACCATACTCTTGATATACCCCAATAGTTGGGGAGTCATGTTCAATTTTATTCCCTGAGCTTTCAACTTGATATAAAGTTACCATCACTCGCTCTTCTAATTGCATATTTATTTAACGTTGATAAGGTCTTTTATATCTTTCTCTTTTCCAGTATATATAAGAGAAATAGATAATAGAAGGATTAGAGATTACTTGTTCAAGATAGATTTACTATCCTCTTGATCAGCATGGTCGCATAACTGCCTTTGGGCAGCGCAAAAGAAACTTTCACTTTCTTTCTTCCTGGATTCAATTCATCCTTTTCTTTTTTTCCGATCTTACAATCCTTAACTTCAATAAAAGTATTCCGTAATTCACCCTCTAAGGTCAATTCTGGGATCTGTTTGATGATGAAATCCGCATAGGAGAGGTGCTCTTCATCCATCAAGGCATCGATTATTCCCTGGATTTCTGCATCTCCAACAGTTTCATGGCTAAACCCGATCAAAGGGATCTTCAATTCTTTGAATTTCCCGGCATCAGAGATAAAAACCAATTCTCCTCCTGAATAAGAAATTTTCTTCAAAACTTCTCCGTTCTTTTCCAGATATCTTGCTACAGTCTTATTCCACAGATAACTTTGATAGGCATTCACATACATACGTAATTGCCGCAGGGGCAGGACTTTCAAAGCACCTACAGAATCGTTAGTCTTAATTTCAAGATATTTCCTGACTTTAAAATCGTCGACTAAAGAAACAGCCTTTGCAAAATCTTTCTTCAACAGATTCCTGCCTATCTCAACATTATTCTCTGAAAAACGCTGTTCGTCAAAATAATTTTCTATCAGATGCACCTTTTCAATCTTTTCATCTTCGATATTCCGAATTACGATCTCAAATCTATTCCCCAGCAGATCGCCAAGAGATATAGGCATCACGCCATAACCATAAAACTCTAAAGAAATATTTTCTAAATCTATTTTTTCAACTTCTTCTCTCTTCACGCCGGCAATAGAAATCATCTGTTCCGTCACTGCATGCCTATCCTTGCTTCCGGCAAAGCCTATCTCCTTCTCTTTGACCCTTAATCGCTTCGCTAACTCTTTTACCGCATCCAGCGTATTCCTTCCGCTCTTTTTCATCCAGAAATAACAGTATTTTCCTGACTTCCCCGTTTTAACAGAAGGCACTTCTATCACTACAAAATCTTCCGGAACCTGTTTAAGCTTGTACATGGTTCCAGTTATATTCTCTTACCCTGCCTTCTAAAAGTGCGGTATCATCAAATCCTGCGGCATAGCCCTGTCCGCGTACCTGACGCCACATCATGGCTTCGATGTGCGCTTGAGTCAGATGCTTAAGTTTAACTTTTCCCTCATCTTCAACTTGGAGCAGGGTACGATTAAGCAGAGTAGTATAAAGATCGACCGCCGATTGAGAGACGATAGGGAAGACTAAGAAACGCAGTGGGAGAGGATTACCTTCTTGAGATTGCTTTTCCGCAATAGCATAGGCAGCGGCAATTTCGTGAGCCTGGATATAATTTACTTTGCTTGGCTCTGGGCTTTCCGCCTTGGTGAAACGTAATTCTCTAAAAGCTTTGCTTTCAACACCTAAATCACTGGTAGAAAAATTATATGGGACCAGGTACACGAATGGTTCTGAATAATGCATTGGGACACTATTTACCATAAATCGGTAACGATCATGTCTTTTAGTGCGCGAAGAAGTGCTGACCAAAAAAGATCCGCCTTCTATCCTTGCTTTGTTTGCAATGGCATACATGCCTTCAACTTTTACATCAGCTTCAGGATGTGCGACCCCATAGGCGAGGATACGCGCAGCTTCCAATAATTCGACAAAAGGGACGCGTCTAGGGATCTTATCCGGCCCGAAACATGGTTTAAATGAATATCCACTCATGAAGGTGTTGAAACTGATTTGTGGATCGATAACTGCTTCTTTGATCAAGCTCTTCGGAGTTTTCCCAACGGGGCGATTATTTCGCAGATGAAAAGTCTCCCCATGCTTCAGAAATTTAGCCGCATCGCCAAACCCAAAACGGGCGGTAAATGCTTTTTCTGAAATGACTGCATATTGATTGGCGGCCAACCCTTTTAATGAATAAATCTTATCCTCTAATAAGAACGGTTCTTTGTCTTTCCTGATCTCTGCCGGAGTCGGCCTGGCAAAAAATGATTTGGGGTCATCCATATACTGCAGAATACAGGTCTATTTTTAAAATCTGCTCTTTTAAATTTTAAGAGCAAGTTCGTTAAAAATTTTGAGAAGTGACATTTAACTGAATTTAACTTCCAAATACACAATTCTCGCTTCCCCGGCATCATCAAAAAAAACCACATTCTTACATTCTCTAAAAAATCTAAACGCCCCGCCTTGATTTTCCTGAATCTTCTCCTCATTGACTTTGACCGCATCAAAGCCCCTGCCTTTCTGTTCAATACCTATCACAAACCCTCTTTTTCCTAACCACAGATGAAAACGATAAGGCGCTAAAAATTGCGAATAATTCAAGCTATTAGAGCCAGCCTCATTTAGGAAATAAGCGACTTCATCATCCTTATCTTTATCCAGCCAATGATACAGATCATATTTATTGAACAACAACGCGCCATACTTTTCATTAAGAAGGTCGATAATCGCCCATTTGGCATTTCCATATTTTTCTATGACCGCATCCGAGACAACGTAATCTCTCAATTCTTCGGCCTCATAAACGGGTAATTCATAGTAGCCGAAAAATACTATAGCGGCTAACGCCTGTGGTATGGTTTTGACAAAATCAATGGCCATCAGCTAGATTAAATAAGACCCCTTTTAAAAATTTGCATAAACTAAGATATATCAAATTATCACGGTTTCAGATTGGCCTAGATGGAAGGAATATTTATAATTCAGGGGTAGTTTTATTTACAGAGGTCAGAAACTATTCCACCATGAATCCTATCCTCGCTGAACTCCAAAGCCTTGAACAAGAAAGTCTTGCCCGAGGGATCCCCATCATAGGCTCCAAGAAAGGAGCTTGGCTGCTGCAGAAAATCCAGCAAATAAAGCCGCAGCATATCCTAGAATTAGGGACAGCCAACGGCTATAGCGGCTGTATACTGGGTAGCGCAGGGGCTGAATTAACGACTATAGAAGTTAATTCTATCATCGCAGAAGAAGCCAGGCAGAATTTCAAGAAGCATAGGATTAAAGCCAGAGTCTTGGCCGGGGATGCAGTGGAGATCGTCAAGCGCTTGGCAACAGATAAAAGTGAATTTTACGACCTCATCTTCATCGATTTTGCAAAAAAAAAATATTTTGAAGTATTAGAACCCTCTCTTAAGTTAGTAAAAAAAGGCGGGTTTATCATCGCTGACAACATCGCCATGGATGGATGCCAGGATTACAAAGATGCGGTGATGAACCATCCGCAGCTAAAGACAGAATTGGTTCCAATCAAAGATGGGTTAAGTTGTAGTCAGAAGATTTAAAAAACAACGCACTCCTTTTGTTCTTTACGGACCCGTCGTCTAGCCTGGATAGGACGGTAGCCTCCTAATCTTATGATGAGCTCCTGAGTAATCCCTACTGGGATGAAGAGAGTTAACTGAAGATGAGCAAGCTGCAGATCGGGAGTTCAAATCTTCCCGGGTCCGCTTTTTAACAAAACATTTATTATGCTTAACAGGATTATGACTTTATGCAAATCCCCGTTAAATTCAAAAATAATCAAGGCTTAACTTTACGTGGTTTTGTTGATAAACCCGATAAATACAACACCGCAATCATCTTTCTGCATGGATTTCCGGGAAGCATGTTTGGTACTGGAGCTCGCGTATTAAAATTATTTTCACATTTAGGTTTTCTCTGTTTTCGTTTTTAATTCTCGGGAACAAATACTTCTGACGGAAAATTCGAAGACAAACTAATGAGCCAGGAGGTAAAAGAAGTTAGATTAGCCATAGATTTTCTGGAAAAAAATTTCCCCTTCAAAAGCTTAGTATTGATCGGACATTCTACTGGAGCGATTGATGCGGCTCTTTATGCCCACAAAGACAAACGGATAAACAAACTTATTTTACTGGGAGGAGTAAGTGATCTAAAACAGGCAGTAAGATATGATTTTACTGATCAGCAGGTATATAAATTCTGGACTAAAGGACACATAACTTATCATAACCCTGATAGTTGGTATCACAAAAAAAGATTGAAGAAAGCATTTTACGATGAATTCTTCGCCTTGGATATCCAAAAAGCCATGAAAGATTACCATCATCCTCTCCTTATCATACATGGTGATAACGATGAAGCAGTCCCGGTCAAAGAAGCATATCAACTTCATCGTCTCGCTAACAAACCAAAAAAATTAGTGATAATTAAAGGAGCAGATCATCGCTTCACTAAGAAAAGGCATCAAGTGAGATTACTGTGGCAGATTTACAGGTTTATACGAAAGTAGATTGATTTACTCTAACCACAATAAATTTAGCTTATTTTTTATTTTACCTATTTCTTCCCAACAATGTTTTTATACTCTCCTTCTATCTAGTATTTTATGCCTGCCACCATACCTTATTTCACGGAAGGACCAAGGATATTTCTAAGCAGCTGGAAGAACCGCATCCTGCCTAAGAAGTATGATGGAGATGCAGAAGAGATCTGCGAACAGATAATCAAAGATTGCTGGAACGGCCGTTATCTGCAGACTTCGACCGGTAATTTCTCTCAATTCTGGACCCGCGATTTTGGATGGTGCACCAGATCGCTTCTTGATTTGCAGCGCAAAGACCAAGTCCACCATACTCTGCGTTATGCCCTAAATCACTTTAAACAATATAAGAAAGTCACTACTACTATCACTCCAAGAGGCACTCCTTTTGATTTCCCCGCCTTTGCAGTAGATTCTCTGCCCTGGCTAATCCACAGCATCAAAATATCAAAATTTCCTTATCACTCTTTCAAAGATTTCCTCAACAAAGAGATACAAAAATTCTACCAGCAAGTTATCAACCAGCATACCGGCCTAGTGAAACCTGAGATCCATTTCTCTTCCATCAAAGATTTTGCGGTGAGGAAAAGTTCCTGTTATGATAACTGCATGGTCGCGCTTTTGGCAAAAGACCTCAAAGGCATGGAACTTAACAACCCTTTTGAAAAATTTTCCTACCAGGATCTCATCAAAAGACATTTCTGGAATGGCGAATATTTTTACGACGACTTAAGCCATCAGAGATACGTTGCCGGGGATGCCAATCTCTTCCCGTTCGCTTTAGCCATCATCACTGACAAAGAGATGCTTCAGTCAGCTCTGAAAAAAATCCATGAAGCGGGATTGGATGAGCCTTTCCCCCTCAAATACACAGATAGGAGAGAGAAGATTAACTTTGTCTGGCAGGAGAATTTTCTCCGCAATTATGAAAGCAATGCCGTCTGGATGCACATGGGCCTGCTGTATATTAAATTACTGCAGGAAGTAGACAAAGAACGTGCAGATGCGTACAAAGAGAGATACCGGGAGCTGATTGAAAAGCATAAAAATTTCCTGGAAGTGTTTGATGAAAAAGGAAAACCTTTCAGCACGCCATTTTACTATTGTGATTCGGGGATGCTCTGGGCTGCGAATTATCTGAAGCTGTAAGATCAAAATAAAAGACAGATAAAGATAAGTATTATAAAGTAACTATTTTTTAGATAATGATGGAGTTAGAAAGTAGGAGGAAATAACATGAAATACCAAAATATGTTTGCATACGGTTCAATCATTGCTGCCGGATTGCTAGGATGCAAGGAAAACACACAAAAAGAAACACCATCAGAATCGCCAAAATACTTTGCTAGTGTGCTCATGGCCTATGAATCAGGGATGGCTTTAACTTCCGGAGATTTTGATGGTGACGGAGATTTAGATTTTATAGTCGGTGCTAAATATCCAGATTTTAAAGGAAAAGCAAATCTCTACCTTTACCTAAACGACGGAAAAGGTAATTTCTCTCTCAAAGAACCAGCTAAAAAATAATTTTCTCTTTTATCCTTATTTATTCTTTTCAACATCTATTTTCAACAATAATAATCCTTTAAAATACCTCTTCGCCAATCTTCCATATGCCCGCATTCTCTATCATCATTCCTGCTCATAACGAAGAGAAGTACCTTCAAGATACTCTCGACAGCATCAAAAGCCAAACCCTGCAGGACTATGAAATGATCATAGTCACAAATGGCTGCACGGATAAAACAGAAGAGATCGTTAAAAAAAACATCTATGCAAACATACGTCACCTCTCCCTGCCCAAACCAAACGTCTCTGTAGCAAGAAATGCCGGCGCGCTGAATGCCCAGGGGGAAACCGTGGTCTTTCTTGATGCCGACACAAAACTGGCACCGGATACGCTGGAAAAAATCAAAGAAAAATTTACTGAAGGATACGCAGTTGCTACAACCCTGGCAAAACCTGATTCAGAAAAATTTAATCATCAGCTGGCAGTATCATTCAAAAATCTGTATCATTATCTTAAACTATATCAAGGCTGCAGCGGAGCATTGATCTGCCGCAAAAAAGACTTCCATGCCGTAGGTGGCTATAATCCGGATATCATCGTCCGCGAGCATCGTAAATTGGCGCTTAAGCTGCAAGAGCTGGGAAAATTCACCTGCATCAATACCACTGTTACCACTTCCATGCGCCGCTACCAGCAATGGGGATTGCTGAAAGTAAGTTTATTCTGGATAGAAAAATGGCTGCAGGACAGATCAGGAAAATTAAAAGAAAGCCAGTATGAAATAATCCGATAAATAACGGCTTGAACAGTAAAGGATCTAAAGAACGATAAATAATACCATCTACACGATAATTTCATCTACACTACAACTTCTTCAGCCTAAGAACTTAAAGAAAATCCTGAAAAGCAGCTATTCCTCGCATTTCTTGCGCTGCTTTTCCAATACGGATTTTCTAAAACAAGAAAAGAAACAACGATTTCTTTTCTGTCCAGAAATAAAGTAGTTTCTTTATTTCTGAAATCAAAAATAGCGAAATCCCAGCAAGTATTCACTTGCATTCGCACAGAAAGACAACGATCTTTCTGGCGCATGAAATCATGAAACTACTTGATTTCAGCGCAGAAATAGGATATTTTTCGTATTTCTTGCGTCCCAGCAAAGTCGTTGCTTTGCTCAGGACATCCCTTAACATAAATGTTAGGGATTTCTGCTTTTTTGATTTAATCAACAGGTCAGCTGGTTGGTTCCCTGTTCCAAACAGGTTATTTTACCCTCAACAACATCATAGAAATTGATCTGCGGATTGTCAACTTTCGCTTTACAGCAGATACTTTTGACCGTATTTTTTACCAGCAGATCATATTTGGCCTGTACTTCACCGACTTCTTTTTCTTTAGTTGTGAAAGAATCCTTGCAAGTTAAGATATCCTGTTCTAAAGATGCAGTTTTTTCAGCGACGGCCTGATCTATAGTAGTCTGGGTCTCACTCTTGATGGTAGCAATCTCAGTATCTTTATCTGCAGCTTGCTTTTGTGCCTCTTCGAGGCTTGATTGCAGCTGTTCAACTTGTACTTTGCATTCTGTAAGCTCATCGCTCTTATCATCGACCTGCGCCAATAAAGCGCCGGTAAAAGTTGAATAGGAAGAAAGATTTGCCTTTGTTAATTCTAAATCTCTGCTGAGATCCTGCATATTTTTAGCGTAATCTTGCACGGTAAGATTAGATGATTGTGCCCGTTGGTAAACCCCATATCCTAAGACGGCAGGACGGATAACAAAAATAGCCAACATGACCAAGCCTATTACCGCAACTATGATCACAGTAGGATTACTTTTTTTGTTTGATGCAGCTGCCGGCTTCCCTTGGTTAAGGGTCGGAAAAAAATCCTCTTTTTTATCCATAGCTTTCTATAAAAGATTTAGTTATTTAAATATTGCGGTTGTAAGGGAGTTAGAAAAGAAACTTCCCCAGAAAAGAAGTCTTTATTAACCATTGCATTTTCTAAATCTTCATCATGATTATAACTATTTCCGGAACGCCCGGCAGCGGCAAAAGTACTGTCGCAGAACTGCTGACTAAAAAATTGAAAGCAGAACGGATATATGTGGGCGGTATACGGCGGGAATTAGCGAGAGAGAAAAGTATGACTCTCCAAGAACTTAATTTATATGCCGCAGATCATCCGGAGACAGATGTGGATGTAGATAAGATGGCTGCGGCCAAAGCCAGGGAATTGGAAAAAAAAGGGGCGATGATCATCGTGGAAGGAAGGACCCAGTTTCATTTTCTTCCGGAATCGATAAAGATTTACATGAAAGTAAATCCTGAAGAAGGTGCCAGGCGCATCTGGAAAGACCTGCAGAACAAAACCACGCAGGAAAAAAGAAATGAAGGGAATATTCCTTCCTTTGAAGCCATGAAAAAACGCATCTATGAACGTGAAGAGGAAGACGCGGCACGGTATAAGAAATATTATAATCTAAATCATCGTGATGAATCGCACTATGATCTGGTTATCGATACAACTCGCCTCACGCCACAGCAAGTAGTAGAAAAAATCAGTTTGGCGATCGCTAAGAAAATAGAGGCTTAGGCATGAAAAAAAATTCTTTGCTGCTGGCTAGTGCCATCAGCCTGGAATCGCTTCTAGGCTGCGGACCCACTGAATTTCCACAGTATTCAGGCATATACAAATTACAAAGTTTTTCATATAGCGACCCTTCCTTTGTTGGAGAAAAACAAATACCGCCGACATTGATAGTAGTCGACCGCATGGAACATATTGGCAGTTATTGGGATCATTCTTTGTTGCTGGAGTTCATCCAAAAAACAGAAGATCAGGCTAGAGGAACGTTAGCGCTGGAATTAGACGACCTCACCAGGATAGATCATGGAACCTGGCCTAATGACAGTTATAATGGGGTAGAGATACATCAAGAAAGAGAAGTGCATGGCACCAGTGCATTTTGCAACTACCAATATCTGTACTTCTTATATTTGGAAACAGTACCTAATGCAGAAATGTTGCAAAACGTTTATCCCGGAAGAGGAAGATATATCGGAGATGACCCTTCTACTAAAATGCCATTGTATGAATCTTTATCCCACCCGGAAGAGGTAGATTTCAACAGCACGGAATGGTTAGATGCAGTTGAAGATAATGAAGGGATCACTTTAAATTTCACGTTTGCCCGACACCTTAAATCGGAAATGCCCAGCTGGGAAAATGGTTATCAGGATTGTATTCTCCCCTCGGACAGCAGAGGGAGCGAATCTTTAGCTTTTACCTACCATGCTGATTTGGAGAATCTAAATGATGAAACCGATATACGCAAAGAGGGGATAGAAAAGATTAGATCTGATCTGCCGGGCATCGTATTTTTCAGGGGAATAGTTTCAGGGGTTAAATATTGAAGAGAGTTTTAAAAAAAGAGTAAAAAAACACTTACTTTCTACAGAGCATCAGAATAATAAAACTTATAAACCTAGCCTTCAAACTAACCTTTTATGGGTGAAAAAATAAAACTCCACGATTTTATCGAGTTAGAGTACACCGGTAAGCTTGCCGACGGTACGGTCTTTGATACTACCAGCGAAAAGGTAGCCAAAGAACAACATCTACATGCTCCTGACCGAAAATATAAGCCTGTTGTCGTTTGTGTCGGAGAGCGGCAGATCCTTCCTGGATTAGATACACAATTAGTCGATAAAGAATTTGGGAAAGACTATGCTGTGACTTTACCGCCAGAGAAAGCCTTCGGCAAGAGAGACATCAAACAAGTTAAGATCATCCCCATGGACCTGTTCAAGCAGCATAATGTCCAGCCACGGCCTGGGCTTCAGGTAGATGTCGACGGGGAGATGGGCATCGTCAGCAGAGTTTCCGGGGGAAGGGTAATGGTCAACTTCAATCATCCTCTGGCCGGAAAAGAAGTCGTGTACACTTACAAAGTATTGCGGAAAGTAAATGACCAAAAAGAGAAAATCACCGCATTTCTTTCGGCGATGCTGCGCCTTCCCGCAGAAGCGATGAAGATTGAAGTAAAAGATAACGCAGCAACTGTTGCTATTCCTGGCGAATTGCCAGCGCAGATCAGCACCATCCTTGCACAGAAGCTGATGCAGCTGACCGGATTGAAAGATATTCTCTTTAAGAAGGAAGAAACTAAGAAAAAAGAAAAAATTGAGAAACAGCAAATTTGAAATATCAAAAGATATTTTGGCTGGAAGACACGCCGGATATTTTAGGTGATGTCCTGCGCATATGCGCAGAGCATGGCGTCGATAAAGATTCTTTATTTTCAAGGATAACTTTTGCTCCTGATTACGAAAGCGGCGCTGAGATTGTAAAGGCACAAGAATTTGATCTCTATCTCCTGGATGCAGATTTTCCTGAAACTACCGATGAAGGATGGAAAAAAAGGTATTGGGAGTTTATGCAGAACATTTCCTTAAAGACCGAACATGGCGACTTTCTTCAATACTTTGAAGATAAAAATGAAAGTAGATATGGCCCGGGTTATATCGGCCCAAGCAACAATAATTTTTCCCGATTTTTTGATCAGTTCTTGCGGGATCAGAATAAGACGGCCGTCTATTCCATATCCTCTATTGCCCCAACTGTAGCCTTTCATTACGGACTGCCCTTTTATTCAAAAGCATTAGACAAAGAAGATATCGAAAAAGTAGTTGCCAGAAACATTGGCGATGAACGTTTCCTATCCCGATTTATTCCTGCGCACATTGTGCCTAAAATTCAAGATCTAGAGCAATGGGAATACGGCAGCCGGTTTGAGTTTGTGGAACGCTATCTATTATAAGATTGGAGTGCAATAATCTTTATAAACTTCTTCCGATATTAAAAATCAAAAAAGGGTGGGCTATGGGCAACTATCGTGAAGATTTTCATGCAGAACAGATTTCTCATAAAAAAGCAAATGCAGAGATAGACGAAGAGCTGCAGCGCTTGATCGCCGGGCACAAGACCAGGATCAAAGTCATCGGCTGCGGCGGAGCAGGCAACAATACCATCAATCGTATTTCTGAGATAGGTATCAAGGGAGTAGAGACTATCGCTATAAACACCGACGCTCAAGACCTCCTCTATACCAGTGCAGATAAAAAATTGCTGATCGGGAAACAATTAACCCAGGGTCTAGGAGCAGGCTCTAACCCTAAAGTGGGAGAAGAGGCAGCAAAAGAAAACGAGCAGGACATCAAGAAGCTCATTGAGGGAGCAGATATGGTTTTCATCACTTGCGGCATGGGTGGGGGAACAGGTACAGGCAGCGCTCCTTACATCGCCCAAACCGCTAAAAAAATGGGCATATTAAGCGTAGGCATCATCACTATGCCTTTCAGCATGGAAGGATCGCACCGCTTCGAAAACGCCATGATCGGTCTGGAGAAGATGGAGCAAGGCATCAACACACTTATTGTCATACCTAACGAAAAATTGCTGGAGATCGCG
>CAYIZT010000028.1:0-15571 GCA_964368095.1 uncultured Methanosarcinales archaeon | reverse complement strand
GTGGTCGGCGTTCCCCGTAAGGGACTTCCCCCTTGCCGACGAGAAGGTGATTTTCGAGCTTGTTCGGAAATAGTTAGTGACCGAGGATTTCATATTAGCCGTTCAAGACAAATAATTTATAAGCTTATATTCTCTTCTCCAAGCATGGTTGAACGCTACTTGGTTGTTGACCGGCTGAAGCTTAGTCACGAAGGGCTCTTCAATCTGGATGAACTGCATAACCTTATCTCTTCCTTCTTTTACGAAAAAGGGTATGATTGGTACGAGAAGATGAACCAAGTGATCGTGACTCCCCAGGGTAAGCAGATGCACATAATATTTGAGCCATGGAAAAATATCAGTGATTATTACAAGCTTATAGTTTCCATAAAAATAAATGTTGCCGACCTTAAAGAGGTGGAAGTGCAGGCTGATAAATCTGTCATCAGGACCGGGCAAGGGAGCTTGCGCATGATCTTTGACGGCTACGTCATCAGCGACAGAAAAAACAAATGGGGCGAAAAGCCGCTGTATTGGTTCATGAGCATGATGTTTGAGAAATATTTTTTTAAAGAACATTACCAAAAGGCTGAGACTTGGCTTAAGTCGGATGTGGAAGATCTTCACTCCAAGATAAAATCGTACCTTAATTCCTTCACTCACACCTACGGGAGATAAATATGACTGAAAAAAATCTGGTCATCAATCAGAAGAAAATCGTATATAACGGCATTTTTCGTACTGACGAGCTTCTTTCCGTGATAAAGCAAGCGCTCCAGGAAAAGAATTACCGTTACCAGGAAAAGAAAAGTGAAGAATTAGTGACCGCTGCTGGCAGGGTACTGCAATTAGAACTGCGGCCGATCAAAAGTGTCGCTCAGTATGTTTCTTTGATGATCAAGATCCATCTTGCTTTAGACAATATCACTGAAACCACAAAAGAAGTTTCCGGTGTGAAACAAAAATTTCAACAGGGTGATGTTTTTATCGCTTTTGACGCCTGGTCTTTGACCGATTATGAAGGGCGCTGGGGAAGTAAGCCGTTAAATTTTTTTCTCAAAGGGTTTATCCGTAAGTATCTTTACAAATTTCCCCTGGAGGAAGGATTTACCCGCCAATTAGTAGGTGATACTGCCTATGTCTACGGGCAGATAAAGAATTTGCTTCAGTCATATCAGGGCAAGAAAATTCCGCCCATGAAAGAAGAAGAAGTGATGAAAAGCATCGAAGAAGAGATGGCAAAATAATAAGTCTTCAACTTACTACTTTCCCTCTCAGATCAAACATCTCCGCTTTAACGATCTGTACCTGCAGCTTATCTCCTAACTTAAAATCTCCTTCCACGATGATCTGCTTATAAGAACCGTTCCTGCCGATCCATTGCCGTTCTTCTTTTCCTTTCTCCTCGATCAGGATTTCCCCCTTCCAATCCAGCCAGCGCTCATTCTGTAATTTAGAGACGTTATGAAAAATATCTGTCAATACGCGCGACCTATGGGTTATCACCTCTTCAGGTAATTCTGGAGATTCTGCAGCCGGCGTATTCAGCCTGGACCAGAAACGTGATATATTGATGGAATCAGGAACGGTCTTGCGCACTGCTTCCAAGGTTCCCCAGTAATGATCTTCTGTTTCTGTGGGATAGCCGACCATGATCTCGGTCATGATGTTTATCTCCGGAATCTCTCTCTTGAACAGATTGATTGCCTGCAGATAATCTTCTACAGTATACCGCCTGTGCATCGCTTTGAGCGTTTCGTCATGTCCTGCCTGCAGCGGCAGGTGTAAAAATTTGAAAATTTTAGGGTGCTTGTATACTTCTACCAGTTTAGCTCCTATCTTTGGCATATGTTCTGGGTCGCCCATGCCGATGTGTATCTTGAAATCTCCCGGGATCTGCACCAGCTGTTCAAGTAAAGCTGGCAGATCGGTCCCTAGGTCGAGTCCATAACCAAATGTATCTTGTGAAGTCAGCCATATTTCCTTTACTCCTTCAGAGAGTGCTTTTTTAGCGACTTCTAAGATTTCTGATATAGGGTATGACACTAAATTTACACGTGCTTTTTTAGTCTTGCAGAAAGTGCAGGCGCTGATACCTCCGCGGCTTATGGGCAGGATTTCCACGATCGGATTCTTGCGCACCTTGGGCAGGTTCAACGGCGGCATCTCATCGTTATTTAGCAGCTGCAATACATTATCATGCAATGCTTCTTCTACTACTTGCACGATGTTATGGATCTGTCTAGTCCCCACTAAAGAATAATCTTTCAATTTCTGCCGGTCAGTCTGGGGGATGCAGCCGGAGATGACCACGATCTTATAAGGATGATCTTTTTTGAATTGCTCTAATTGGGTGAAGAATGGATTTTCGCTGGTAGTTTTGACGGTGCAGGTATTGAATACTACTACATCAGCCTCTTCGATAGCTTCGACTAATTCAAATTTAGCCTGTCTCAATAAGCCGGCCATCTGCTCAGAATCCGCTTGGTTGGCCGAACATCCTGTAGTTTGGATGTGGAAGGTAGTCATATCCCTTTTTTAGCTTCCTTTTTTAAAAATGTTATTGATAATTTACAGGACTTAGAACTATCTGTTTTTCATTAAGCTTATCTTCGATGCTTTCGTAATCGATATCATCTCTTCTGATCACTTTCATGTCTTCAGCGTTTTTGTAACTTAAAGTATTACCATCGCGCAATCCGTACATGGGCACTTTGTGCTCATTTTCTTGGCGGATGTATGCATCGTCAACCTGATCATGATTTAAATCTTCACGCAATATAATAAATTCTTCTGGTGCGTTATAGGGATTGTATTGTGAGACATAGATGCCTATCGCTGCAGCGACCATCAAGGCGGTTGCTACTGCTTTCATCCTGAAAGATTCTTTCTGGTCTTTAATTTGCAAATCTTTGGTAAACTCGATAATCTCAATCCGCTTATTATATTTTTGATCTATTCTCTCTAATGCTAACTGTCTGGGAGATTTTATCTTGTATTTTGGTTCATTATCTACGACCAAGCGTAGAGGTCTTTTTTCTTTACCGTCAGCCATAATCAGAGAATTAAATTCAAAGGTTCATTTATAAAATTTTCGTCATTTTTAAGGGGTATTAAGAGTTAGGGCTATCAATCAAAACCTAATCTTTTCAATATGACCTCAGCATCAAACTCTTCCAAATCTTCATACTTCTGCCCCATGCCCAAAAATAAGATGGGTTTCTTGATAGTATATGAGATAGACAACGGCGCTCCTCCTTTTTCATCAACATCCGCTTTGGTCAAGATAGCGCCATCCATCTCCACTAGTTCATTGAATTTCCTGGCCTGTTCTATGCAGTCATTTCCGGTGATACTTTCTCCGACGAAAATCTTTAGATCCGGTTTTGCCACCCTGATTATCTTTTCCAGCTCTTTCATCAGGTTAGTATTGGAATGCAGCCTTCCCGCGGTATCCAGCAATACTACTTTAATCTTATTCTTCTCAGCATATTTCACCGCGTCGAAAGCGACCGCAGCCGCATCTGCGCCATAATCGTGCTTGATCATCTTTACACCAAGCTTGTCTGCATGCTCTTCCAGCTGTTGTATAGCGGCCGCCCTGAAAGTGTCGCAGGCAGCAAGTATGACTGATAATTTATTCTTCTGGAAATAATGCGCCAGTTTGGCGATAGAAGTAGTTTTTCCGGTTCCATTTATGCCGAAGAATGCGATAACCAACGGCTTGTCTCTATGCTTTGCAAGTTCAAGCAGATCGACTTTTTCAAAGGAAAGGATTTCAGTCAGGGTCTGCTTAAGGGTCTCTTCTATCTTTTTAGACACGTCTCTCGGCAAGGGCTTGTCGACTAATTCTTTCTTCAGATCTTCTTTTATCTTCTCGATAACTTCGACCGAAACATTATTCTCCAACAGGGCTAATTCCAGCTCCCAGAACAATTCTTCAAACTTCTCGGCAGAAATCTTTTTAGTAGTTAACGAAGTCTTGATCTTGCCGAAGAAAGATTCTTTTTCCTGCTCTGCAGTTTCTTCTTTAGTCTTTTCTGCGGCTTCTTCCTTTTTTTCGCTTTCTTTTTCTTCTGCTTTCTGTTCTTCAACCGCTTCTGCTTTATCTTCTTCTTCTTTTTTTCCAAATAAGCGTTTAAAAAATGACTTTTTTTCCTGCAGTTCTTCTATTGATACGGATGTAGCCTCTTCTTCATCTGCTGCCTTCTCATCAATAAGAACTTCTTTCTCTTCCGGCTCAGCTTTCTCGATCTCTTCTTTTATCTCCTCTTTTGCTTCTTTCTTTTTTTCTTTTTTAGCCGGATATTCTTTTTCAGCTTTCTCTTTTTTAGCTTTTTTCGCCGGTTTTTTTTGAGCTGGTTTCTCAGCGACTTCTTTCTTTTTTTCTTCAACTTTCTTCTGGATAGGTTTTTCTATTGCCTTCTCTTCGACGATAGCTTCCTCTTCTGTCTTCTTGGAAAAAACCGATACGGCCTGCTTCAGCTTCTCTTTTAGTTTTCCGAACATTATTCTGCTGCCTCACCAGATTCCTGGTATAACTTTTTTCCCTGCTCCTGCAATTCGCGAAGAATACTTCCTGCTTCAAAAATGTTTTCAGAGATTTTTTCTTGCTGCTCTTCTAATAATCTTATAACTTCCGGGATATCCTTTTCTACTGTAATGTCCGCTCCTACATTTACCAACAGTTTTTGGTTGTCTTTCAATTCCGCTTTCAAGAATATGCCATTGGCGATAGGAGCAAAGATTTCTGTGTTCACTCTAGTCTGTTGTAATGCAGAAAGGGCTTTTATAGAAGCGCCAAGTTCCTGTTGCTGCCCTTGCAGTTGTTCTACGTATTCATTTATCTGTCCGACTTGCTGCTGTAACAGTTGTAGCTGCATATACTTGTCTTCAGATGTGATCTCTTCCGCCATGGTTACAACTTCTGTTTTAACTGCTCTAAGAAACCCTTATACAACTTCAAACTTTTAAGGAAAGGAAGGTCTGGATCATCAGACTTACCTAAGAAAGGCGCATTGCTGATCAAAAAACCCTGATCATCTTTCTTGACGTGATGGAGCTCTTTCTCTACTAGAATTTTTAACACGGCTTTCTCTTCCTTGGTTAGAGGCATCATGGGAGGTTAGATAAGGGAGGGTTTTATAAGTTTTTTGTTGAATTCATGTTGACTACAGATACGATATCTTTAAAAGCAATTCTTTTCTGTAAAGCATTATCTTATAGGAGGTTTAGAAAATGGCCGATAAATTATATGAAGGAAAAGGTAAAACTCCAGTAGAAGCAAAAGAAGATCTGTTTAACCGAGCAGGCACCGAAGGCGTTACTGATTTAGAAGGAACTGTTTCATATGAAGTATCTATTGTCAGCAAACGTGGTAAACTGGTAAGTGGGAAACCTAATCCTATTTATGAACTGGCATTTGCTTCGGCTCTTTTAGCAGCTAAATTGAATCCAGATAAGTTTGATCCAAAAAAAAATCCTTATGAAGTTACGACCAAGGCAACCTACCATGCTCCAGAAAGTGATCGTAATGCTTCTAGAAACCCCTCCGGATGCGCTCCTAATGCATATTCAGGAAAAGTTTTAACTGATTTATTTTAAGTTTTTAGTTATTTTATGTTCGAGGTTCTGGATGTTTTTGAGGTTTAACTATGACTAGCTCGTTAAGTGGTACGGAGAGATCAATTTCAGAACCAAAGCTTGGCCAAGAAGCGATTATAAGCGCTCCTGTCGGCCTAGGCTTAGCTCGCCAGTGGTTAGACTTGTATAAAAAAGGGGCTGCGCCAGATACAGTCTTTCCTATAGATTCAGTTGCACGTATTTATGAAAGAGTTGCAATTGATGTAAAATCATTTTCTAAAAATCTTTTACGTAAGCCTTATGTCCTAGCTTCTAATATTGCTAATGCTTATTTTAATGCCCATTATTCTTTTACCGACAATCTCTGCACTGGACATTATGCACCTTATCCCCATGAGAAGATAGAACTTAACATGGCTGGAGATAATTGCACTACCATTATTTCGGAAGCCTACCTTTTTTGCGAAGCTTTTGGCTTAAAACCAGAGATTGTGCAATTTTTTGATTTTAAAGACATAAAAATCAAAAAAGATGAAGAAGATTTATCTCCCAGCCATTTCTCTTTGATCATAGATGTAAGCAGGAAGCACAGATATTTATTTGATCCTTTCTACAATATTTTTGGTCCTATCCGCGAACAAGGAGAAAATTATTTTACCATAGGGAAATGCCAAGACCGTCCAGAAAGAAAACGTACTTTCAGGAAAATTCTTCCATATTCCGCGCATGATTTTGTCACAATGATGGATCGTCTGCATGATCCTGCGGAATCACTGGACATGCTGATAGCTGGACAAAGGGTATATCAAGCTAGGACTATTGCTGGAACAACCAAATGTGACTTGATGATTTATTTTGATGATGAAAAAAATACCATCTCTACCAGGCTCTATGTGCCCCAGAAACCTTTGACTGATAAAGTAGTATATGCACGCATGGCTCTTGATGATAGTGGTGAAGTTTCTAAAATTTTATTAGATGGCTATCTGGCCAAAGATTCCGGCTGGATATCGTTAGTTGATCCAAAAAAAGTCTTTGAAACTAATTTTTTAGCAGTACGTTCTTTGAAACGTAAATTACATACTCTGAAAAACCAAGAGGGAAAAAAATTCCGCTTGTCAAATGATGGATGTATTTTCTTGGCCTTATCGCAGGCCGATGAAAGAGATAGAGAAACGCTGCTTAGTATTACTGATAGGATGTACCAAGCTTTATCTGAAGAAGAGCGGCAAAAATTGCGTCCTTTGATTATGGCCAGAACTTTATACGAATCAGAAAGAGTTGCAGAAAAATATCTATATTCTTCCGAGCAGCATGATGCCAGACTTCTTGAAAAAGTCAAGTATGAACATGAAGAAAATCTCAAGATAAGAAGCCTAGATAATCTATTATATCTCCATGATTGGAAACTACACAGACTAGCGAAAAATGAACTACAAAAAATCAAACGTGCAAAAAGTCGCCATATAGAAAAGATGCAGGATATAGTGATAGAGATCAATGCGCTCAATAATCTTCGATACTATCAAAAAAAAGCCTACTCCCAAGCTATGGATAAAGTTCTTTTCAGCGAAGCCCTTAAAGGGCAAAGCTCAGATGATCTGGAAAAAATAGTCATCGATAGGCATCTCGATACGCGAATAGGATATCTTGCTATAGTAGCTGATTTTATACCGTTTGTTTTGGAAGGACAGGAAGATCTGGAATTAAAATCATATCAACAGCCGATTAAAAAGAAGGTTGCTGCACGCATGAGAAAGAAAGCAGCTCAACATCTTCCAGAAAAACTGACTGCCGTTTCAGGATTGGAATTAGCGGTCACTGAGTGATTATTGGACAACCTTAAACTTCTGTATTATCATAAAAACTTAATTCCTGGGTCTGCTCATCAACAAACACATGTGCTTCCGGATGTTCGGCCAGATACCTCTTGCGTTTCTCTTCCGGCATGGCATGTAATGTGCCTTTGCCGCTCAATCCGACCTGCGGCGTCTTCAGCATGTAATCTTCAGAGGTAAATTCTTTTCCAGTCTTTAAATACTCATCATACAGATGATGAAATGTTGGAAAATCTATCCAGGTCTTCCATACTCCGTCAACCTTATATTTTTTCTTAGCAAGCATCACCACGCGGGAAGCTATGTGCTCAGACACAATCTCATATTCAGGCAGATGCTTGTTCAATTCTTTTGAAAATATCACTACTTCTTCATGCAAAGGCATATTCTCCCTGCTCAGGCGCTGCATGGCCGGACCTACGTGCATGTAGGCTTTCGCTTCGATAAAGTCAGGGCTTCCGCGGTGGATCAATTCTGCATATTTATCCAATGCAGTCATGTTCACGCCTTTGATCATGGTCAATCTGATGCAAGTGCGCTGTTTCTTTTGCGCCAGGTGATCTAAACTTTGCAGCATGCGTTCCCAGAAATCAGGAAATAATGGTTTATCTACTTCCTTTAGCATCTCTCTGGTCGGTGCATCTACGCTGCAATATAGTTGCGTGATGGGCTTAAGATTTTTTATCTGTTCAGGATACTGTGAATTGGTCACTAAGAATGTAGAGATACCTTCTTTATGGAATCCGTAGATCAATTCGTTCATCCTTGGATAGGTTATCGGCTCTCCGGTCAGCGATAATGCTACATGCTTGATCTCTTTTGATTTCTCATAAGCTGCTTTGTTTGCTTTATCTGAACCGCCAAATCCGACCAATAATTTATGGTGCGCTTTCTTACTCTCTTCCAGAATCATCTCCGGTTCATCCACACTCCATTTCCATTCTTTAGAGACCGGAGCTTTGTATCCGCGCCAGCAGAATGTGCACCTGTTAGCACAGCTGATGCTGGTAGTCATCTGCATGCATTGATTGCTCATGATGCCATAAAATTTCAACTTGTAACAGCCGCCTTCACCGTTGATCATGTTTTTAGTCCAGCCGCAGGTTTTGACCGCGCTGTGGCTGCCTATGATGCGATATTGCTGCTTTTCAAGTTCTGCTTTGGCTTCTGGGGTTAGCATGTGATGTATGTTCTGGAGTAGAAGTATATTTTAGAGTGTGTTTTAAAAAACCTTCTGGGTTTTTTAATCCCCTGCTTTGTCCTTGGTTTTAAATCTTTTTTTTGCTAAGAGTTATGGGGAATAATCTAATGCGAAGATTTATATAAAAATAGTCCTAGATATTCATCATGTCTCTAACCGATAAAATTGATGAATCATTACCGCATGAATCTTTGGAAAGATATGCTGAGATATACAGCAAGATACCAGAGCATAAGCGGGAGCAGATTTCTTCCATGTTCGGAGGGCATCAGTCTAAAGAATTTTACCAAGGCATGATGAGATATTTTCAAGGGGCAGCAATTGCGCTTGGAGATCTTTCTTATACTAATCTTGCGGAATCAGCTATTTCCGTAGGATGCGCCGTAGCGCATGGTCTTTTATATGATAATTTCGGCGCCAGAAAAAAGACAGTTTCTCATTCTCTGCTTGACGACAACATGAGTGGAGATGCTATAATACATAAGGCAGTGCAGACGGCTATTTCTCCTGTTGTTGAAAAAAAAATTAAAACAATTTACGGTGGGGCACAGCCTATTCAATTTTACGAAGGTATGTTCCGTGCTGCAATATTAGTATTTACCACTGCTTACAAAAGCAATAATGTTGATCCCATAGTTCTTGATAACTTAAAATGGAACTATGCCCTTATTGGAAGGATCATCTCCAAAAAGCGCAGGCAGAACTAGCGATGGATCAGAAAAATTTATGTAGAGAAAAAAAATCCCTTTTTCGATGAAACGCAAATGCCCGCAATGCCGCTCTCTTAACGTCATGGTGCATAAAGATGATTTTGAATCCCTGGCCTGCAAAAGCTGCGGCTATGACGAGCTGGTGGAAGACACCTTGGTAGAAGGGCAGCGCACTTCCCAGCGTGAGAAAGCAAGGTACAATCCGTATAAAGTCGGGGGCAAAGGAAGGACCAGGAAGAAATAATCTTGCTTAATTTAGTTTCTTCAATATATATTTTCAAAAGTATTATAAATAAAGCCTTGACTCCTCTATTTTATGGAAGAATCTATAGACAAAGCGATAGCAGAGATAACTGATCTAAACCTGAGAACCTCGCAGATCGAAAGCGGACGTCAGGATACTGAAGAGTCACTGCAGTCCGAAGCTAAAACTAAACTAGAAGAAGTAGTAAGTAGTTTTAGAGTCTTTCTTCCTCACTTAAAGAATCAAATAGATTTTGCAAGCGCGCAGGGGGTAATTTTTTTTGGAGACCTCTCTCGAGATTATGGAGATGGAAAATTATTTCTTTATGCTTATGGGGACCATCCTAAGAAATCTATCTTTTCCTGGAATGATCACTATAATCTACAAATTTACTTTGCATTTAGCCTAAGTTCTGATAGATTTAATCATTATAAAAAAGATAAAGCCTCCTCCGATTTTTCCATTAACTTTTCTATCCCAAAAGATGCTACTAAGGACCATAAGATAAAAGCGGAGCTAACAGTTGGTGCAAATAATGATGCTTTATATGTTGAACGATATGTTATGGAGTTCCCATTGACAAAGTTAGGAGAGGTTGTATCAGAAGGATACCAAGAAGCTTCTGTTTCCAAAATGCAACTATTTTCCAAAAAGTTGGTCAGTGGTTTTGGTTATAGTTGTAAGCTAGAAGATCCCACTGTAAAATGCTGTTGCCTTATGTAATCTCTGCCGTCCCAAGTTTGACCGTAGATGCGGCAGATCGTATCAATGCGCAGGTAAGAAAAAGAAAAGAAGTTGCCGTCCAGAACACTGATAAGATCAGCGGGCTAAAGGTCCCCGATCTGGAAGAGGCCATAGGATTATTGGCCCAGAATAAATAATCTCTCTAACTTCTTCCTAATTATCAGAAACCTTAAAATATAATCCCCTCTTTCTGACAACATGGTCAAACCTATCCACGGCAAGCATTCCGAGTACTATGAAGCCATATTACAGCTACGTAATGTAGCAGATGAAGTGATCAACTTTGTAGATGATGAGATAGACCATAAACACATTCCCTTAGCCAAGACCAAGAAAGTGACTAACGGCCATGATTATTATCTTGGCAACGGCAATCTCACCAAAAATCTAGGCAAGACCCTGCAAGAGAAGTTTGGCGGTGAATTCACGGTGACTGCTACTTTATTCACCAGGAAAGAGGGCAGACCTGTCTACCGCTTGACCGTCCTTTTCCGTGCTGTACCCTTTAACAAAGGTGATGAAGTAGAATATAATGGAGAAGTATACAAAGTTCTTATGTCCGGCAAGAAAGTCATGCTGCAGCATTCTAAAACCGGGAAGAAAATGCAGTTATGGCATAAAGATCTGGGAAGAGTCAAGAAGAGAGAGTGAGTACGTAACAGCAACCTTTATAATCCTTAAAATTCTTTCTCAGCCATGAAAAAGAGCTGGTTGTTTTTAGTGCTACTTTTAGTTCTGGTAATTTCTGTATCAGCCCAGACCCAGAAGCAATATACTCTCAAGCTTCTTGCAGTACAGGAAAGCGCTAACGGCACTCTTTCCGGCAGCGGGGCAGATTTATTTCTTGAACTTAAAGAAGGTTCAGGCAGGGTGTTTTTAGATACTTATCCCGTGCCAAAGATGGACACCCAGATATCTACCCGTTTCGCCAAAGAAATCGCCTGTCACCAATATAATCTCCCCTGCGAGAAATACGATTTTATCTATACCATCAAGGCGCAAAGCAGTATCATCGGAGGGCCTTCTGCCGGTGCAGCGATCGCCGCATTGACTACTATCGCGGTGATGGATCTGGAATACCATAATGGAGATACAGCCATCACCGGTACCATAAACTCCGGCGGTATCATCGGTCCGGTCGGCGGAACGAAAGAAAAGATCGAAGCTGCTTCCCAGCTTGGCCTAAAGAAAGTTCTTATCGCGGAAGGGACAGCTATACCGCTACCTGTTTTCCAGAACGGCACCACGCAGAACGATAACGGCGAAAATATTACTACTAATACTACCCAGTACTTCAACCTCACTAGCTATGCTGCAGAAAATCTCAGTATCGAAGTGGTGGAAGTAAGTGACTTAGATGAAGTTATTTTTTATCTCACTGGCAAACAGTTGAATCACAAAGAAGTGCAGATAGAAGAAGATGAAGAGTATACCCGGATCATGAAAAATCTGCGCGACCTGCTTTGCAGCCGCGTGGATAAAACAGAAGCGGAATTGCATAAAGAAGGCGTTTCGGTCAATGAGACTGTCGCTAAACGAGTAGAAGAGCAGAAAGGGAAAGCTGAGAACGCTACCCTGCAGAAAGATTATTATTCTGCGGCCAGCTATTGTTTTACCGCCAGCATCGCTTTACGCACCAATTATTACGTCCAGAAAAAGCCCGCTCTTCCTTTGCTTTGGGACAGGTTTCTGAAGTTGGAAGATAAAGTCAAAGTCTTAGAGCAAAATCTTTCCCAGCAGAAAATAGAGACCATCACTGACTTGCAGACTATGATCATCGTGAAAGATCGCCTTGATGATGTTATGGAGCAGATAGCAGTATTCCGAGATCTTAGGGATCTGCAAGCAGACAAGAAAGATGAAGAGCACAAAAAAGAGGCCTACGCGATTTTAAGTTATAGTGAAGAGAGATATTTCTCTGCAGTAGCCTGGACCCAATTTTTCTCCATGGGCGGAAAATCTTTGCAGCTTGATCAGGAGCACATCAGACAGTCCTGTCAACAGAAAATCCTTGAAGCCGATGAGCGGTATCAGTATATCGGATTGTTCATAGGCGAAAATAATCTTGATGCCATCGCTAAAAAAATTATTTCAGCCAAAGAAGCGTCAGAAAAAGGTGAATATGAACTCTGCCTGATGAAAGCGATCCAAGCGAAAGGTGATACCAATGCAGTGCTGAGCACTATGGGTTTGAGCAGTGATGAATTTACCCCAATTCTTGAAAGCAAGATGGTCGCGGTAAAACGCGTGATTGCGGAAAATACTGCAGAAGGAAAATTCCCTATCTTGGGATATTCTTATTTTCGATATGCCAATTCTCTTAAAGAGCAAGAGCCTGTAACTGCTCTTTTCTACTTGGAATATGCGTTGGAGACCAGCGATCTAAGCATTTATTTTCCGGAAGAAAAAACAGTTTTAGAGAAAGTTTCCAGTAGATTCTCTCTGGATAAGAAGAGGTTAGAAGGGTTTGCAGTAGGATTTCTTCTGGCTCTGATACTGCTTCAGTTGTTTCATCATAAGAAGAAGGTACGTCGGCAAGCAGATAAGTATCTGAAAGAGCTTGGTATTAAAAGGTAAGTAGAGTAATTTAGCTTGGTCATCTGTCCTGCTTATTTATCCTAACTATTTATCTGGGTTATTTTCTGGAAAAATAGTGCAATCTTTAGTAATCTCTACTATCTTTTGTTCAAGAGCATCAAGCTCCTCGACCGTGGCTAAGGAGCCAAATTGGTGGTATAAAAAAGTGTCTTCCAGAAAGCTTCTGCCCTCATCACAATAATCAGTAAGTAATCTCTGGGCAGGATACTGCATGGCTTTCCTATAAGTGTAGAGCATGCTGTTATGCGCAGCAGTTTTGTCTTTTTTTTCGAAAGTAAGAACATTTTCTTCCCAGAAATCATAGCTGTCCATGATTTCTGAAGAAGGAGTATTCCCTAAATAATTGTAATGATAGACATCATCCCCGTGCGCTAAAACGTCATCCGTAAAATCAAACAATGCTGATCGGTGTCCTGCTGCATAATAATAGCCGTTGATATACCTTCCCGGAATATTAAGCGAATTGGCGATCTGTACCACATACTGAGACATAGTCTGACAGCCGTGGCGGGACATTAATTCTTCGTCCATAGTGGGAATAGTCACAATCTCTTGCGGATCTCCGCCGATCACATTTCCATCAAGATCTAATTGTACTATTGAATGTCGAAAAGGACGGACTGATCTGATTATGTCATCCATAGCTGTCCATTGATCTGAAAAAGGACTTGCTGCTTCTTCTGCAACAGTAAATGCTTCTCTTGGAGAATTACCTAAGATCATATTGAAAGAATATTCTTCTTTTGCTTCATCCCATTTTTTGAACCAGGCTTTAGGATGCAGTAACTGTTCTAGTTGCGCTTGAGTGTATTCAATAATGCTCCAAGGGACAATCTTATTTTTTTCCAGCCATAAGGAGTGGGCGAGATGTGCTGCGTAAATCTCATATGCTTCATCTTTAGTAACAGAGATACTTTCTTGGTTGAATTCTACGCTGTAAAATGAACTTGGCAAAGGAGCGGTCGGCGGGATTCCGTTTTTTTCTGCTTCCGCAATCTTGGTCCACATCTGCTGCTGTAAGGCTGCAGAATAATCACATAATCTAATAGCCTCTGTTATCTTATCATTGTTAATAAGAAGGTCGTAGTATGGCTGCAATGATTTTTCTCTTGGCACAGAAAGGCATTCTTTTTTAATAGGAACATCAATAGGAAAATAGAGTGGAGGTGTTGATTCTTCTTCGGGTTGTTCTTCTCTGACATCTTCAGGATAGGTAAGGTCGGGGTGTTCTTTTCTGACGTCTTCAAGATAGGTGAGGTCGACGGAAGTAGGTCTGTCACCACAAGCAGTAAGCAATACAGGAAGATAATAGATCAAGCTCCGTTTCATACTCTTGTAAATAGGGCTTTATTTATAAAATAATCTTAATTATTGAGTGATAACAACTTTAAAGGAGAAATTACCTTATAGAGAGGTAACGATTAACGATTAAGGACGATAAATCAGAAAATTACAAAAAAGTCAAAAAAAGCGATTAAATAAGAATAAACCCCTGGCCAGCCCCGAAAGGCTGGCTGGGGAAAAAGAGGTGATAGATGTTTACTACTCTAAAATAGGCACTTATATATAAAGATTGTGGTCTTTAGTATTTGAAAGTAGTGAACAGAACATATAAAAGAAAAAAATTTTTATAGGAAGACCACAACCTCTAAGGTATGACTAAATTAGTGGCTAATATGGCAGTGAAATCCTTTATGTTCAGGGCTATCTTGATAGTTCTTTTAATAGCTCTTTTTTTTGTGACGGGCTGCGAAAAGCTTACTGCTTCGCTGGATAAGGTTGATCAGGAAGCGGTTGGCCAAGAAGCTGAGCCGGCAGGGACTGTTGCTGAAACTATTACCGAGCAAGAGTCAGAAGATGATAAAAGCGCTTCTGATAGCCTTACCGGTAACACCGTAACTGAAGTTAAGGAAGAAGCAGAAAGTACGGTCCATAAAATAAAGATGACGGCTGACGGCTTCAAGCCGGATAAATTGTACATTAAAGTAGGAGACACCGTAGTATGGGAAAATACCCGATCCGGCAGCATCAACAAAGCCATGATCATTGGCGTACGCGAATGCCGAGAAGTCCGCAGCGGTTTTCTAAAGTCCGGTGAATCTTTCTCCTGGACCTTTGATAAGCCTATTACCTGTACCATCGCTGACGGGGTAATGACCACCAAAGAAGGTAAGATCTTGGTAGAGGAGTGAAAAGATGGCTGGCATGACTGATATGGATTATGGGATGGGATTGATCCGTGATTATATACATACCTACCGGGAAAAGAGGGGGATAGAACCTACTCCCGGCGCCAAATTTGAACTTTCTTGTGAAGCATTTGGTGAAGGGTGGAATTTGCTTAATCAACTGATTTTTACTAACGACGGAGACGGGTATTGGCCTTTGATCGAAAGCGATCCAGAGAATAGAAAATTAGTGTTAGACTATATAGAAAAAGAAATACGATGGATACAAAGGATGCAAAAATAGATGGTTATCAAAATAAACGGTTATAACTAGTAAGAATCAATCCAAAAATAATATCTTCTCGGAATTAATGCCTCTTCAGAATTAATATTTTCTTTTCTTAAAATTAATGCCTTTTCGGACATTATTAACTTATCGGCAGCCGGTATTGCGAGGCCTAGCCGGCTTCTCAACTTCGCCTCATTTTATTCGGCTCAGGTCGTCT
>CAYIZT010000027.1:7307-15877 GCA_964368095.1 uncultured Methanosarcinales archaeon | reverse complement strand
GATCCCTGCCGCCCGCACTTTTTTTATCATTAGGTTTTTTAGTATATCTTTTTAAATCACAAAACATTCTTTGGTGCATGAGTTTAGAAATCTGCGCCATCGGCGGCTTTACCAAAACTGAAGGTAACAGCGTTGCGATTAAAGTTGATGATGAAGTAGTTCTTCTAGATATGGGATTAAGCATGTTTGATTATGTCAAATTTACCGAAGACATGGAAGACACCAGCACAAAAACGTATAACACTTTGTTGAAGGCAAATGCGGTCCCTGATTATAGTTATATCGACAATTGGAAAGAGAAAGTGGTCGCCATCGTTCCCAGCCATGGACACCTGGATCACGTAGGCGCGATCCCTTTTGCTGCGCCTTTGTTCCCGCCATCAGCAGTAGTATTGGGGACACCATACACCATTGAAGTGTTGAAAAGCATCTTATGGGATGAACATCTGGAAATACCGCATAAGTTCATCACGGTCAATGCCGGTTCTTCGTACAAAGTTTCGGAGAAGATCTTGATTGAATTTGTGCACGTGACCCATTCTATCCCGCAGACCGCAGTGGTGGTTATACACACACCATACGGGAAAGTAGTGTATGCTAACGATTTTAAGTTGGATAACACGCCGGTGTTGGGAAAGAAACCTGATTATGCACGGCTGGAAGAATTAGGGAAAGAAGGAGTAAAACTATTGATCATGAATTGCCTGTATGCGCACGAGCATAAGAAATGCCCTTCTGAATCAGTTGCCAGGGAGATGTTGAAAGACACCATGCTGAACGTCCATGGCGAAGGAAAAGCGATGATCGTGACCACTTTTTCATCGCATTTGGCCCGATTGAAAAGCATCATTGAATTAGGCAAGAAATTGAATCGCAAGATCGTGTTTTTAGGCCGGTCATTGGATAAATATGTGCGCGCAGGAGAAAAGATCGGATTGGTCAAATTTACCGACCAAGTAGAAATGATGCGGCATCGCGATCAATTAGATAAGATATTCAAGAAAATAAGAAAAGAGGGAAAGGGAAAATACCTGATCGTATGTACCGGGCACCAGGGCGAGCCGCGGTCGATATTATCTAGGATGATCAAGGGAGATGTTGATTTCTCTTTTGAGAACGGCGACGTGGTCATTTTCAGCTGCCAGGTAATTCCTGTTCAGGTAAACATCGAGAATAGGCAGAAGATGGAAAAATTGTTAAGGGCTGAAGGTGTAAGAATCTTTAGAGACGTGCACGTCTCCGGTCATGGAGCAAGGGAAGACCATCGCGAATTGCTGGAGATGATCCGGCCGGAACATATCATTCCTATCCATGCTGAGCCGGCGAAAGCAAAAATGATTGCCGAGCTTGCTTTACAGTTAGGGATGAAGAATACTCATGTGATGGAAGATGGGAAACGGTTAAATTTGAAGTGAATAACTAAAATTTATTAAAGTAATGCTAAAATTGTAATGTATGCTTATTATACATGAGGAATTGCCCAGAGAAGCTGCAAGAGTAAATAAAGCACTAAATCAAGTTTATGGTTTGAAGAGTACTTTAATCAATCAAGATTTAAGTTCCGTGTTTGTTCTCCTCAAAAAGTTTAATGGATTTAAAACTTCAGAAAGAAAATTATCTAGATTTCTTGCTAAAAAATATGACTCTAAAAAATGTTTAGTAGTAACGTCTAAAGATATTTACACAGATACTAAAAATAAAAATGACGATTGGATTTTTGGTTATCAGTATGATAAGGTTATGGTAGTTTCTACTGCCCGCCTAAAGGGAGGTGTTTCACAAGAGCATTACTTGAGACGAGTAGAGTTTATTGCGGCCCATGAAGCTGGGCATGAAGTTATTGAAGCAGATCATTATAAGAACGCCGCATGGGTAAATTCCGTTACCGGATATAAGCTCCCGCTTGGATACCATTGCACAGACAATAAATGTGTTATGTATGGAATTGTAGATCTACAAGCTCCGCCTTCTACCCAAGGTTATCTGAAGATAGGTAGAGAAAGAAGGAATGATGCGGGACTTGATGACGTATTAGAAAGAATGCATCCACATTTTTTATGTAATAAATGTTCAGACTCCATGAAAACAGACTCTGTTTAGGCAAAACACTACTTCACAACAACAAATTTTATAAATAGTTTATGGCTGGGCTATCTTGAGGGGGGTACAATATGAAATTAGTCTTAGCTGAACCAAAATACTTTAAGGATAGCATCTCTATCATCTCGGAGTTAGTCTCAGAAGCAAAGTTTACTGCCGGAACTAACGGATTAAAATTAGTGGCCATGGATCCTGCCAACGTAGCCATGGTGGTATTTGAACTGCTCAGCAGCTGTTTTACTGAATACAATGTCAAGGGCACAGAAGATGTGTGCATCAATCTGAATAATTTGAAGCAGATCTTGCGAAGAGCTAAACCTGATGATGTACTTACTTTAGAAACTACTGAAGATAGTAAGTTGAAGATAGTGATGAAGAGTAATACAACCAGATCATTCTCCATACCTACTTTAGAAGTGGAAGATAAAGAACAGCGGGTGCCGGAATTATCATTTCCTATCGTCGTGGAATCGTCATCAGAAACTTTGTCAGAAGCTATTGAAGATGTCAGCGTAGTGGCAGAATCAGTTACCTTTTTAGGCGAGAAAAACCAATTGTCGGTAAAAGCAGAAGGCGACCTGTCTAAAGCATTTATTGAGATCAAGTCCGATGATGTGACTTCCATCAAAACTAACTCCACAGATAAGTTTAAGGCAAAGTATTCCTTGGAATATCTGAAGAAAATGATCGCTGGTGGTAAATTGGCAGAGCAAGTTTCTTTGCATTTCAATAACGATTACCCCATGAAATTAGAATATAAGGTGAAGGATAGATTATCACTGAGTTTTATTCTGGCGCCAAGGGTAGATAACGATTAAGAATGAGATACTTTAGAAGCGGAGACTGGCAGGAATTTAATGACTTGCCTGATGATGCTGTTCTATTAGTCCGTTCCATAGGCACGGATAATGTTAAAAGATTAGAAGATGCTTTGTTAGAGCAAAAAGTTCCTTATTTTATTGGTGCTGCAAGAAAAGATGAAGTAAGCTTTTATGTGCAGAGAGAACGCCGGGACGAAGTTGAGAGATTAGTGAAAGATTATCTCACAAAGTGAGGGGATTACTTATTGCAACCGGATATTTCGGCTAAATTTTCAAGAGGCAGGTATCCACGGGAATCTTTACCATTCTTGAATTTCCAATAGGGATAAGAAGTGACTTTATCTTTTGCGCATTTCGCTTGATCTTCTTCTGAACCCATCTCTGAACATTCTACATAACTTCTCTTAAAAGTATTCCATGCTTCAGGACCAAATTCTTCTTTTTGTCGATTACACCAACCACACCAATATGCCCCGTACATAGTGGCATTTTCCGCCAGGCATTGCGCCAGCTGAACTTTAGCGGCAGGTGTATAGGCAGCTTCATACTCTGGAGCTGGATTAGAATTGCAAGCGCTGAGTAAAGCGACTAAACCTATCAATGTTTTTTTCATGACTGTGATAGTAAGGAAGAGATATATAAATTAGTGTTATATATATTACGTCCTCAACTTGTATCCGGCCTTGAACATCCAGATGCATACGGTAGAGGTTGTTTTCCTGCGCCGTTAGGCCCTAGGAGAGCGAAGAATTCTCCTTTCTTGATATCTAAGGTAATTCCCTTGAGAGCCCCTATGTGAGGATATGTTTTCACTAAGTCTTTGATAGAGATGGCGAGCATTTACTGGGAAGAAGGAGAGAGATTTATAATGGTTTTGGGGGTAATTTGTTAGTAACTTTTATACCATTTCTTATCCCTAGAAAAAGCGTAATATATTGCACAAGCCCAAGTGGCAACAGGAATAATAATTGTCCAGAAGAAAAAAATATTTAGTATAAGACCAAACCAGAAAGCGACGGCATCATCTTTGTAAGTATAGAGCCAAGTAAATGACCAAAAAGAACAGCAAGCCAAATCGCTTCCTTTCTGCTTTTATGGCGTATTCTTTGTTTCAATTTTATTCTCAATCTAACAAACTAAAAACATTATCATAAACTTTTAATTCGTATTCTGCTTTTGGATCAGCAACATCGAAGATAACTACGCCTTTCTGTGCAACTCCCGGATTGAGAGTTTCAAAGTTAAAGGCATCTTCCCGATAAATCATTGCTTCCGTATCCGGAACATATTTCCTGCCTTGCTTATCAAACAATTTCATATCATTTGTAGTGATGTAAACTGGTTCTGTATCTATGTTTTTTATTTCAATTTCAAATACTAGAAATGTTCCAGCCGGTTTCTTCCCAAAACCATATTGGGCATTTCCAATATAACTAAAAGTTTTTGTACTCAGTACTTTCAAAGAAATCTTAGGTTCTGAAGCAGTTTCCTCTTCCAAAGTATCTATCAAATCTGGAGTTGCGGCAATTTTTGCTGTCTCTTCAACAACATTTCCTACCGCGCCTACCGCAAATAATATCGCTGAATAAACTAGGAGAGCGCCGAAAAAGGCAAGGGAAGAGAGTATTACGCCAGCTACTGCCAGTCCCTTTCCGTGTTCATGTGTTCTTTTAAGTTGATAAAGAGCAACAACACCAAATACAAATCCCAGAGGGAAGAATATGAAAGCAAATACAAATGATAAAATTGCATAAATATTAGTTTTAGATTCTTTCATTTTTATCTGCCCCTAATATAGGTAAACTGATACCTCTGTTCACACATCTTTAGTAAAGCCTGGGCATCCACTATCAGTGAATTATAATAACTTGTTATTGGCGTATAAAAAAAATCTTTAGTAAGATCTATTTTATTGTAATTTTTTTCGTAAGTTTTTTCTTGAGAACCATAATTTTCTATATTTAAAGCTATCAGAAGATTTGGGCTACACTGCACTATTACACTCTGGCCATAGTTGATATTACTTAACTCCTGAGAATATTTAGGTTTAGACTCTGTTTTAAGTCTAACGCTATCACTGACATTTACTTTGTACCTATTAACTCTAATATAAGTAACTTCGGCAATGTTTCCGGAGACAGTTTCTGGATAAAAGATATCATCATAAAATAAGACGGAGGAGAGTTCTGAATGGTTAATATATTTGGCTCTTTCCTGCGCATATCTATCGCCTCCATTTATAAAATAAATAAACCCTGGCAATTCTCCTTCTTTAAATTCATTCTCAAATAATTTTTTAGAATTTAAAGCAGTTTCCATAAAGATATTTTTATTTTCAGAGACAAAACTCTTAAAATCTTCCTTATCTTTTAGATAAAACTCAGGGTTGGTTATTTCTATTACTATTTGTGGTTTTTGTGTGATTGGTTTATAATAAAATAGATCCAACCCATATGTGCCTAAAAATTTAGATTTTCTAATTTTATTAGAATACACTTGCAAATTATCCAGCTTCTGATCTTTTGTAAGGAAAACCGTTTCTACCAAAACATTTCCTATGTCAGCCTGTAAATCATTAATGGTGAACGTTTGCTCTATTTCTTGAGACTTCTCCTCCACTAAGACAGGGGATTCTATTTCATCGCTATCACAAATAGAATTATCATTTTGATCAAGGCAACAAGATGTTCCTACCAAAATATATGGTTTATTGCATCTGGCAGTTGGTTGACAGCTAACTATAACTAAACTTAATAATATCAGAAAGGAAGCAAATATAAACATTAATTTTTTATTCATTATAACGCCTCTTTTAAATGTAATCCGCACTTACTGCAATATCATGAGTTAGCCATATTTAAACCTTACGATTATATTGCAGTATGCCAAAGCGTTCCTCATACGCGATAAAGAAACAAATTCTGCTCAAGATCAAAGAGAAGCCAGCATCATACGCGGAATTGGAAAGAAAAGTCAACACCGGCTACCGAACAGTAAAAGCAAACTGCGAAGAACTGCAAGATTACAATTTCATTGAGGTCGAGAAAGTCATCGATCCAGCTAATGGAAGACCTTCTAATGTAGTGAAAATCACCGAGAAAGGCCTGAAGCAGCTGAAGAAGTCATGAATAGGCGGAAAATCTTCTCCACCACGCACTAAAGTGCGTGGCTTGAGTGGGAGAAGATTTTTAACTCCGCCTATTGTGACATAAATAACCAGAGCCATTCGCGTGGAAAAGCAACGACTTTTCCAGCGTCCCAGTGAAATATTCTTTTCACTGTGGACATCCCCGAGTTAAAACTCGGGGCTTTCTGGTTATTTAATGTAAGATTTATATAAGACCCTTCTTTTGAGTATTTATGGCAAAATTAATCAGGGCAACCCCTGCTTTAAAGGGAAAAGAAGCAAGGGTGTTTTTAGAGCTTATGGCTAAAAGAGAAAAATCTCCTCTTTCGGAAACAGATAAAAGATTATATGCTAATGTCAATAAGCATAGAAAATATTTTGAATCATTCCTTAACTAAATCTTTATACATCGGTGTTATTCTTTTTTCTTGTTTTAATATTTCAAATGCAAATTTCTTGTAAAAATAGATAGAATCTTTTTGGGAGTCAGCATTCCTTTTTGCATCGACAGTTATAAATCTCAATCCAAGTATTCAATTCTTCTCTCGCAGCCAATTCAAAGCGCTTCCATGCCTGAACCATTCTAACTGCTCAGAAGAGAAAGTATGTTTCATCTCCATCGCTTCCATTGAACCATCAGCATGTCTTAACGTCACATACACAGGTTCATCAACAGAAACATTGCTATCGATATCAATGATATCTTCTTCTTGTAATTTATCATAATCACTTTCGGCGGAAAACCATAGCGGCAATATCCCCTGCTTTTTTAGATTAGTCTCGGCGATCCTGGCAAAACTTTTGGCTAGCACAGCACGACAACCCAAATATCGCGGTTCCATGGCGGCATGTTCTCTGGAAGATCCTTCGCCATAATTAGTATCTCCTACCGCAATCCAGCCCTTATCGTGATTTTGATAATTCCTGGCAACTATAGAATAACTTTCTTCCGTCCCTGTCAGCAAATTTTTACCTTTCCCTATTTGATTAGTGAATGCATTTACTGCGCCAGAAAACATATTATCGCTGATCTTATCTAGATGCCCCCTATATTCCAACCATTTTCCGGCCGGGGAAATGTGATCAGTAGTGCATTTTCCTTTAGCTTTCACTAATGTAAATAGATCAGAGAAATCATTTTCTTTCCATCGCTGAAATGGCCGCAGTAAAGCAAGTCTTTCGCTGTCCGGATCAACTACGATATTCCCTTTGCCGGTCGGCTCTTCATAACCTGAAAGGTCAAAGACAAATCCTTGAGAAGGCAATTGATCAACAGGATCGATCTCCAGATCGATTCCATCGATAGTATCAGTTAAAGGATTAAAATCCAATCTTCCAGCTAATGCAAATACGGTCACGATCTCCGGACTGGCGATGAACGCATGTGTTTCCGGATTGGCATCGTTCCTGCTTTTGAAATTACGGTTGAAAGAGGTGATGATAGAATTTTTCACTCCTTTGGGAACATCCTGCCGATTCCATTGCCCTATGCATGGGCCGCAGGCATTCGCTAACACCATCCCGCCTATTTTCTCAAACACTTCCAATAATCCATCACGTTTCATGGTAGCATAGATCTGCTGGGAACCAGGTGTGATCATGAACGGAACTTTCACTTTCAATCCTTTTTCTGCTGCTTTTCCAGCTACTGCTGCTGCCCTGGACATATCTTCATAAGATGAGTTAGTACAGCTTCCGATAAGCGCAGCGCTTAACTGCATCGGCCAGCCATTCTTTTCTACATCTTTTTTTAAGTTGGTGATAGAACGGGATAAATCCGGGGTATGCGGCCCGACAACCTGCGGTTCTAAGCGATCCAAGTCGATGACCATGACTTCATCAAAATATGCTGCCGGGTTTTGCTCTACTTCCGGATCAGCTTGCAATTCTTCACTCAAAGAATCGGCAAGGCCGGCAACATACTCTCGTCTAGTAGCCCGCAGATATGCAGCTGTATGTTCATCATATGGAAAAATCGAAGTGGTCGCCCCGACTTCCGCGCCCATGTTAGTTATAGTCGCTTTCCCGGTAGCGCTTATGGTTCTTGCACCTTCACCAAAATATTCTAAGATGCATCCGGTGCCTCCTTTGGCGGTCAATATCTCAGCAACTTTCAGAATTACATCTTTCGGCGAAGTCCAGCCGTTCAATTTCCCTTTGAGCTGGATACCGATCAATTTCGGCATGGTTAAAGTCCATGGCAACCCTGCCATGGCATCCATTGCTTCCGCACCTCCTGCGCCGATTGCAATCATGCCAAGACCGCCAGCATTAGGAGTATGTGAATCTGTGCCGATCATCAGTTGTCCAGGAACAGCATAATTTTCTAAAATAACTTGATGGATGATTCCTGAACCTGGCTTCCAGAAACCGATGTTGTATTTGTGGGCAGAGCTTTTCAGAAATTGATACACTTCTTTATTTTGCAGATTTGCCTCCTCTAAGTCTTTCACTGCGCCAACCCTGGCCTCAATGAGATGATCACAATGGTTGAAGATGTTGCAAGTTTAGACGATCCTTGC
>CAYIZT010000027.1:0-7297 GCA_964368095.1 uncultured Methanosarcinales archaeon | reverse complement strand
AGCATAATTTTCCAGGATGACCTGATGGATGATCCCTGAACCTGGCTTCCAGAATCCAAGGCCATATTTATTGGCGGAACTGCTCAAGAATTGATAGACTTCTTTATTTTGCAGATTTGCTTCTGTTAAATCACTTTGCGCACCGAGCTTTGCAGTAATCAAGTGATCGCAATGGACTGTAGTTGGCACAGCTACTGATTTCTTGCCGGTAAGCATGAACTGCAGGATAGCCATCTGCGCTGTCGCATCCTGCATGGCTACCCAATCCACTTGCAAAGATATGCTTGATCTGCCGCGTTGGACGTCAAAATACTCGCGACCACCACTGGTCAATAGACCAGTGGCATGCTCCCTTCGGTCGGGTCGCTCGTGAGTGGTGAGAGCTGAATATTTTGACTCACGAATGGAACTGGTTTGCGAACCACTGGTGAGCACACCAGTGGAATGACTAGATTCAAATTCTGCTTTTGCGAAATGGGTGAAGATAATTTTCTCTGAATAAGCCAGAGGCCGATTTAGTTTTTCCTTGATAAATTGCAGTTTTTCTATGTAATCTAAGTAAAAATCTTGGATATTGTCTTGGTTCAGGAAAGGCATGGTAATTGTTGGATAAAAACAGATATTTAAAGTTTTAGAAACTGAAAAAGTACTTCACAACAAAACTTATAAACTATTTCTTAATCGATTAAAGTATGAAAATAACTTTCAATAACGGAAAATGGCAGGTTCCTGATCAGCCAGAAATTGGTTTCATCGTAGGTGATGGCAGTGGAGTAGATATCTCTCCCGTGGCTTTGAAAGTTATTGATGCGGCGGTGCAGAAAGCATATCTCGGCAAAAGAAAAATTGTCTGGAAAGAGATTATAGTTGGAGAAAAGGCTTTGAAGCAAGGCAAGCAATTGCTTTCGCAGGAAGCGTTGCAGCAGATAAAAGATTTCCGAGTGGTCCTGAAAGGGCCGTTGGAAACGCCGGTCGGCGGCGGGCATCGCAGTCTGAACGTAACTATGCGGCAGGAATTGGATCTATTTGCCTGTGTCCGACCAGTGCAATATTTTCCTGGTGTGCCGAATCCCATGAAAGAGCCGGAAAAATTAGATGTAGTGATCTTCCGGGAAAATACTGAAGATGTGTATGCGGGAATTGAATGGAAAGAAGGAAGCGTTGAAGCAAGGAAGGTAATTGAATTCTTAGAGCAGGAGATGAATAAGAAAGTTCGATCTGACTCCGGCATAGGAATCAAGCCGATCAGCATCACTGGGACAAAAAGGTTAGTGCGAGCCGCTATCAAATATGCGATTGAGAATAAGCGAAAATCAGTCACTTTAGTACATAAAGGAAATATCATGAAATTTACCGAAGGCGCGTTCAAGGAATGGGGTTATCAGGTAGCGCAGGAAGAATTTGCTGATTTTGTGGTGAAAGAAGGAGAAGATAATCCCAAAAATAAAATTGTGATAAATGACAGGATTGCTGATTCCATGTTCCAGCAGCTGCTATTAAGACCTGATGAATATGATGTGATCGCAACGACTAATCTAAATGGAGATTACATCTCCGATGCTTGTGCGGCGCAAGTAGGCGGCTTAGGCATCGCTCCCGGAGCAAATATAAATTACGAAGAAGGATTAGCCGTATTTGAAGCCACGCATGGAACTGCGCCAAAATATGCCGGACAGGATAAGATCAATCCTGGATCGGTTATTCTCTCAGGAGTGATGATGCTGGAATTGATGGGGTGGAAAGAAGCGGCTGAATTGATCGTGGAAGCGATGACCAAGACCATCCAGCAGAAGAAAGTCACTTATGATTTTGCACGGCAGATGGAAGGCGCGATATTGCTGAAGTGTTCTGAGTTTGGAGAGAGAATTATAGATAATATGTGAATGATTTTACTTTTTTAACAACTTTTATAAACAAGTTTTCATTTCTTTAGTCTCATGAAAATAGGATTACTTTTATTTGCAGTTTTAGTATTAGGGGTTTTTCTCGTTGCCTGCGCTCCAACGCCAAAAGTAGTGGAAGAATCGGCAGTTGAAGAAAATGCCGTGTTAGATCAGGATTTGACCATAAAGATAACTGCCGATGGCTTTGAACCAAAGACATTGACGGTAAAGACAGGAACTACGGTAACTTTCGTGAATGAAGATTCTGACAAACACTGGCCTGCTTCTGCGATGCACCCGACACATGCGGTATATCCTGGGTCTAATATTGAGAAATGTGGAACGGAAGAAAAAATATTTGATGCTTGTAAAAGCTTAGAGCAAGGAGAATCTTTTTCTTTCACTTTCAATGAAAAAGGTTCCTGGAGATATCACGATCATCTTAGTATATCCTCAACCGGAACTATCGTGGTAGAATGAAACTAAAAAAACAAATTTGTGATTGTTCTAATTTAGCGCCATTTATCTTACGGGTAGCTTTAGCGGTCCCTTTTCTTTTTGTCGCGATCGATGCGGCCTTGCAGCCTGAAGCTTGGGTTGGATTTATACCTTCTTTTGTCACAAGCATATTGCCTGCGTCTTTGGTATTAGCTGCTCATGCATTGATGGATTTTACTTTAGGGTTATGGCTCCTTTCCGGATGGAAAACAAAATATGCAGCGGCTCTTTCGGCAATAAATCTCGCTACGATAATAGTTGTTAATCTCTTTGCATTAGAGATCATTTTCCGAGATGTAGGCTTATTATTGACGGCCCTGGCCTTGGTAGTATTGGAGTATAAAAAATGAGCTCTGTATTTACGGCATCATTTATCACTTTAGCGATCGTGGGGATGGCTGATGCAGGCTATTTAGTTTGGAAGCATTACAGTCATAAAGCAGGACCTTTGGTATGTCCTTTAGACCATGACTGCAGTAAAGTGACGGAAAGCAGATGGTCAAGCACGTTCTGGGTGAGAAACGAAGTATTAGGATTTTTGTTTTACCTATCTATGCTGGTTGCAGGTTTAGTTATGTTTTTTATGCCCGGATTGCTGCTGCTATCACTTCCCTTGACTTTATTGATGAAATTGGCTGCTGGCGCCGGATTATTATTTTCGCTCTTCTTGATCTGGGTGCAGATTTATAAGATTAAGGATTATTGTTTTTACTGTATGATTTCTGCGCTGGTCACTTTATTGTTGTTTGTGAATAGCTTATACCTATAACCTTACTGCTTTCTTAGTTATCTCCATAGAACAACTCTTGTGTTCCTTGCAGTAGACTTCGCATTGCGCCGCAGTCTCACCTTGGTTATACCTAAAATCGCAGGCTTCACACCTATACAAGGTCTTTCCTTTGTATTGCTCTCTTTTTACCATGACCGTAAGAATAATTACCAAATTAAAAACGTATGCATAATATTAATAAACTGTAAATACCTAACCAGAAGCATGAACAATAAAAAGACCGGTGTGTTCATTTTAATTTTAACATTATTTCTACTGGGAGTGTTTGTATTAGTGATCCGATCATTGAATCAAGAGATCGAAGCGCTGGGCTGTTTTGAAAACGCTGGTTGCAGAACTATCGAGACTTCATTAAGTGTGATAAATTTTGCCTTTGGCGCATTTGGATTCCTATTTGCCCTGGCATTTTATCTTCTTATTTTCAGCAAAGGCGAGGAAGCTATTGTTGAACGGCTGGAGAAAGATACAACTCGAAAACTTAGCGAAGAAAAATATTCTATCTTGTCTAAGGGACTGAATGAACATGAAAAGAAAATACTTAACGTGATCCGCGGGGAAGAAGGTATTACCCAAAACATGTTAAGATTGCGGGTTGATCTGTCCAAGGCAAAGGTAAGCCAAGTCCTGCAAGAATTAGAGAAGAAGGAATTGATTAAACGCGAACCAAAAGATAAAACCTTTCAAGTTTTCTTAAAAGAGCGCTTATGAACGTCTATCCTTGAAAATTTTCAACTTTCAGCGGTTATAGAGCTAACGGTTCACACCCAAAAACATATATACGGATACCTTTTCTAACAATTAAAATATATGTAGGAGGTTTAGATTATGGAAGAAAACAATAAAGTTGAACACGCAGCTAAACCGCAAAAAAGCGGAGATGCGTTTTGGAAAATAACCACAGTAGTTTTGATCGTCGTTTTAGCAGTTGTCGCATTCAGAGGTAATTCTGGGCCGGGAGCAGCACCGACCGGTGGAGCAGTACTCCCTTCAGCAGGCGACAATCCTGCGCCCACCATAGTGGACATGGAAAAATTGCTGGATGATGATACGGTAAAGGGTGATGAAGATGCTCCTGTGACTATCGTTGAATGGAGCGACTATGAATGCCCGTTCTGTGAAAGATTCTATTCAGAAACTGAAAAACTTATCAACGAACAATACGTGAAGACCGGAAAAGTTAAATTTGTTTACCGGGATTTCCCTCTAAGTTTCCACGCTAATGCGCAAAAAGCAGCAGAAGCAGCTGAATGTGCAGGTGAACAAGAGAAGTATTGGGAGATGCATGATAAGATTTTTGAGTCGGGAGTGCAGGGAGGCGTAACTGGATTTAAGCAGTACGCAAAAGAACTTGGCTTGAACAGCGCTAAGTTTGACACTTGTCTTGATTCCGGTGCCATGGCAAAAGAAATACAACAAGACATGGCCGATGGCGCTGCGGTAGGAATCCAAGGAACGCCAGGATTCATCGTCAATGGAAAGCTAGTGAGCGGAGCACAGCCATTTGCGGTCTTTAAGCAAGTGATCGACGCAGAATTGAATTAGATAGTTTTTTAATTTCTTTTTCTTTTTTTATCATTTTGACGGACATGAAACAGATAACTGCGATTGTAGACACCTTGAAAGAGGTGTATTCTGAAAAGAAATACCTTCTGTGTAGTGGATTTTTTAGCGCACTAGTTTTTTCGCTGAATGCGGTGATCGGCAATTACAAGTTATTTTTTTCTGAATTTTCTTTTAAACTTTTTTTCAATCTGGTGGTCAGCGCGCATAACACCATGTCTACGGCATCTTTTGTGTTTCTAATCTTGATTTCGCTCCTTTCCGGGATAGTCTTTTCCTTAAGCATATTTTTGTTTAAGAGACAGATCAGCTATAGCGCAGGGATCGGATTTACTGGAATAGCAAGCAGTGTCTTAGCTCCAGCCTGCTCGTCTTGCGCTTTAGGATTGGCTGGAATTTTAGGTATCAGCGGAATCTTAAGCCTGCTGCCGTTCAAGGGATTAGAATTAGGCATGCTGGGAATTGTGTTATTAAGCGCGTCTATACTATATCTTTCCGGAAAGATTAGTGTTAAAGTATGTCATAAATAGGCGGAAAATCTTCTCACCACGGACTAAAGTCCGTGGCTTGAAAAGAGAAGATTTCTTGACTCCGCCTATTGTGACATAAATAACCAGAGCCATTCGTCCATTGGCTGAAGCCAATGGCTTCTGGTTATTTAATGTGAAGTGAAAAAGTGATCATTCTTTTAGGAATCCGCCGCTCTGATGAGCCCAAAGGCCAGCATAGACCCCTTTCTTAGCCAATAATTCGTTGTGAGTGCCTTCTTCTGCTATTTTACCTTTATCTATAACTACTATACGGTCCATTTTTTGTACAGTACTCAAACGATGAGCAACTACGATAGCAGTGCGATTTTTCATCAATTTCCATAATGCTTCTTGAATATAATTTTCGCTTTCAGAATCTAGCGAACTTGTAGCTTCGTCTAACACTAAGATAGGAGCATCTTTAAGCATTGCTCTGGCAATAGCCACTCGCTGACGCTGCCCACCAGATAGCTTAATTCCTCTTTCTCCGACCAGTGTTTCATAACCCTTGGGTAATTTTTCAATAAATTCGGCAGCATATGCTAGCTTAGCTGCGCGCCTCACTTCTTTATCGCTGGCATCCAATTTCCCATAGCGAATATTTTCTGCAATTGAACGATGAAACATCACAGATTCCTGCGGTACATAAGCTATGTGTTCACGGAAGTCAGCCTGGCGTACTTTTGAAATATCTTGCCCATCAATTAATATTGCGCCTTGGTCGACATCCATGAAACGCATCAGTAGACGGGTGATAGTAGTCTTGCCGCTGCCGGAACGACCAACTAAACCTATTTTTTCACCTGGTTTGATATGCAAGTTAAAATTGTTAAACAGGTGTTCCCTTTCTGCATCATTATAACGGAAGCGAATATTTTTGAAGTTGACCTCGCCCTTGCCAAATTTAAATTTCTGAGCTTTTGGCAGATCATAAATATGCGGTTCTTCCAGCAACAGTTCAGTAAACTGGGCCGCATCAGTGATGCCATTCTCCAAGTTGCGGTAAACACGATTGAATTCCCACATCACCCGCGTGAAACTGGCAAAGTAACTAAAAGTAAGAAAGATTGCTTCAATGCTGGCCCCTTGCTGACCTAAGAGCAAGGCAACACTCAGGCCAACAAGGTTTGTCAAAACATAGAGGGGCGAAATTGCCATATCGATCCGTGTATTCTGGTAATGCCAGGAACGCTCAGCCTTGCTGATGTAATCATTGACATTTTTCTTATGATTGGCAGCTTCGTAAGGTTCGCGTGAAAATGCCCGCACTGCCTGCATATTGCTGATTGTATCAGCAATGTATCCGGCCATAGCGTTACTGGCAGTCTCCCTAGCAGCGACCATTTTTTGCCGGCGGCGAATCAGTGGGATAATGACCAAAAGGCTAATCGCCGTCAATCCGAGCAATACCGAGTCTAGCCACGGAGAAAAGTTCCAAAGAATGAACAAAATAAAAAAAAGAGGCAAAACGTTGGGACTTACATTGAAAGCGAGAGTATCAAGGAACCCTTCGTAATTTTTGGCATAACTGATGGTTTTTTTTGTAAGCGAACCGGAAAAATGGTTGTTGAAGAAAGCGATGTCTTTAGCCAGAAAATAATCCATGGCTTGCAGATAAAGTTGACGTACTCCTGCTGCATCAGATTTGCTCAAGTAGTAAATGCCTATTCTCCATATTATCTCCCCGAACAACCAGGCTGCGGCAAGCCAGGCCACATAGCGCCAGACTTGGCTGCTCAAGGCCCCTGAGCTGCTGTACTGAGCTAAAATTTTTGCGATAAACAAAGGGGGAACATAAAAGACAAAGATGCTGCCGATACCGGGCAATAGCAATGCCGGCAATACTAATTTCCAGTTATCGCGCATGCGTTCAAAATAATGCCGTAGAATCAACTTGATGGCTGCCGCATTTCGATACTGGTCCATCACTAAAACAAATCTAATAATCTATATAAATATTCTTAAATCCTTGCTGAAGATTTGTTATCATTTACCAGATGTTGCTAAACTTTATAAGTAATAAATATTCTTGATAC
>CAYIZT010000026.1:0-16108 GCA_964368095.1 uncultured Methanosarcinales archaeon | reverse complement strand
ATTCTGTCCCTTTTACTGGTTTAAGTGCATACATCGTAACCCTATCTAGATTGTTCTTATCTATGAAATCAAACAAATATTTCATGTCTTCCAAGGTGTCGCCTAATCCTACTATGACCGCAATACTTTTCTTGAATCTGTTCCCGATAGCGGAAAGCATCTTATCATAAGGGGCGATCGGCTTGCTGGGACAGACTTTTTTATGAAGTTCAGGATTAAGAGTCTCCATAGACGCACAGATCCCTTTGATGTATGGGGCCAGCTCTTCCAACTGCTCGGGGGAGAGCAAGCCTATATTTAACCAAATCTTCTCTCCATAGACAGCGACTACCGCTTTCACGTATTCTAGGAAATCAGAAAAAGGCATCATGCCATATCCTCCGGTAAGAAATTCGATCCGCCAGTTAAATTGCCGGCAAAAAAGAGCTTCCAGCGAAACTGAGCTTATCGACCGCCTGGAACCTGAAGGATGCTTTATCTTATGCTTTTGGGTAGAACGAAAACAAAAAGTACAATCTCCAAGGGAACAGTACCAGCTTAAGAAGATACAGCGGCCATACCAGGTCTTACCTTTGAAATTCTGCTCATAAACAAGGCTGGCTTTTTCCAGCAATAAATGCGTTTCTGAGCTTAGGACTATGTCACGTTCTTTAGTAAATTTATGTGGATCATATACTGATAGCTGCATTTTGTTGCTGGATACATCCTCATTTAAAATGTTTTTGTACGATTTTTTTTACATCCCCTAACAGAGATTAAAGACATAATAAATTAAGACCTAAACGCCGATATCTGCATCCAAGAGGTTATCGATTAAGATCAATATCAGATCAGAATCAGATCCATACCATTATCCAGACCAATTCATATTATTATCCCAATAATAAATTTGGCGAAAATTACTATTGAAAGGAGCAGGATAAGCACATACGCGGCAACCAGAAATACGCTGTTAAAAGTCAATCTGCTAAGATGGGGAAGACCTAATTTGTACAGCAGGGCATCAATAAGTATCAGAGGTTTAAGAAACAGTGTTGATCCAAAATAAGGATAGATCTTAGTCAACGGCAGTGATTTGCCTGATTTTTGGTTATATCTACCGATGATTTCATTTGCGCAAAGCGTCCCTGCTTCTGCCGCAGATTCCATGCTATAGATATATCTTTTTGTTTTAGTGTATCCTGTCGCAAACAGAAAATTAGGTATCTCCGTCGCATGATCCGGCTGATATCGCAGTGAATCGATGTTGTTGCTGAATTTAGGCTCCCATACATCTATCTCTTTTTTCTTATCATCAAAATAAAAACTATCCCACATATAGAATAACACTATGTTTGCTTTATCCAATTTATCTTTATTTTTAATCGCAATACTGGAGAAGCGGTATGAACGCAGTATTTGGCTCCACACTTCTTTTTTTATTTCATCTTTAGAACACTTTATGAATGGCTTATGATAAAGGATTCCGGGCTGATCAGTCTGGCAGATGCCGACTGATAGTACTGTCTTTACATTTTTATCAGTACAATAAGTACGGCCCCAGACAATATCTTGTGGCTCGATGATGAGCGACCATGGAGTATCAGGCAGATATAATATTATTTTTTCCTTGCTGGGGTATATTATCTTTTGATCTAAAAATATCTGGACTGAAAGTTGTATCTGCCGGCATTTTTCAGCCAACTTGACAGTATTTTTCAAAGTAGGGACAGCAGAAAACTGAGCATTATCTGACACTATCTTAGCGATAGATTCAATCGGTAAAGCGCACACATAATAATCTGCAGCATCTTTTATAATCTTATTTTCACCACCGTCTTCAACTAAAACATAGTCGATCTCGCCATCTTTCATCTTAAAATCAACTATCCTGCAATTGGTCTTTATCTTCACCCTATTTGTATTTTGTAAATAATGTGTCCACTCATCAAACCATCCCTCGTTAGTCGGCTTGTCGAGCAGATATAAACAGCTAGGGTAGTGTACAAATCCACCAAGCAAAATCCCGACCATGCGTGAGACGACTGGAAAACTCATATGGGTGGTATCCATGCCCAGCACCGGCCCCCATAGCTGGACCATGAATTTTTTTGCTTCCGGCGATAAATCCCGGCAATAATCCTTCCATTTAATATGATCAAGCGAATCAGCCCTGCTCGTCGACAGGGTAAGACAGTAGAGTATCTTATTGATTATTTTGAAGAAATCTCTTGTTTTGAAATCCTTCATTAACTTACTTTTATTGTTGCCACGGGAAACGATAACCTCCTCTTTGCCAAACCTAGGAAAGATATAGGTGCATACTTTGACTAAATTATTCAACACTGATTGCTTCTTATGATTATGCAGCGGTATTTCTTTCAGCACTCTCAGAAGATTCTTGTAATTATTGCCATACACCCGCCAGGAATATTCTGTAGGATATTTTTTATTTTTTTCAGTATGGTAGCTGCTTCTTGCGAGACCGCCCACGATGTCGTTTCTTTCATATACAGTCACATCAAAATTTCTTTTTGAAAGTTCATGCGCTACGGTAAGTCCGCCTATGCCTGCTCCACAGATTATGACTTTTGGTTTTTTTTTATTATTTGCCATAATCATAGGATAAAGTGAATAAGAATGTCCCAAATGATCGACAGTGGAATAAATCGCTTAAATCTATTTTCTGGTCTAAACGATACTTCACATTCACATTATCAGCCCTCTTTTAATTAGATTTTAAACTAATTGATCAAATCCTTGACTAATGTTTTTTTTATATATAAATTATCACCCTGCATGTCCTAAGAAAAATTTATTTTCTCCTTCTCTTGCTAATTATATTACAGCTTCTTCCTTCTCAAAAGCAGAGCATTCACTGCAACTATCACTGTACTTGCAGACATGAAAACCGCTGCCAAGGCCGGCTGCAAGAAGATGCCTTTAAACGCCAACGCTCCTGCCGCTAAGGGCAAAGCCACGACGTTGTATCCAGTCGCCCAAAAGAGATTTTGTATCATTTTATTATAAGTTAACTGAGACAATTTTATAATCCGAGGAATGTCCCGCGGATCATTCCTTACTAAGATAATCCCTGCTGATTCTATCGCTACATTAGTGCCGGCGCCTATGGCGATCCCCAAGTCGGCCTGGGTCAAAGCTGGCGCATCATTCACCCCGTCTCCTACCATAGCCACGCGTAATCCTTTCTGCTGTAATATTTTCACTTTCTCTGATTTTTTCTCCGGCAGCACCCTGGCAAAATATTCATCGATATTAAGTTCTTTTGCGACCCAGGAAGCTACATCTTCAGAGTCTCCCGTGACCATAGCTACTTTTATCCCTTCTGCCTGCAGCTGTTTTACTGCTTCACGAGACTCTTCACGGATTATATCCGCTAAAGCAATAGCTCCGGCTAATTCCCTGCCGGAAATGAGATAAACAACGGTCTTTCCTTGCTTTGAGAGGACTTGAACTTTCTTAGCAAATTCTTTTTCCAGCGTAATTTTCATATCTTTAAGCAAAGCTTCACTGCCAACTTTAATTAACATGCTTCCTATTTTTCCCTGCGCGCCTTTTCCGGGGATGCGTTTAAAAACGGTTACTTTTTTGAGTTTTAACTTTTTACGTTCCGCTTCCTGAACTATCGCCCTGGCGATAGAATGTTCAGAACCACGGTTTACAGATGCAGCAAAAGTCATGATCTCGCTTTCTTTCCATCCGGAAGAAGCTATCACGGTATCAATGCCAAACTCCCCTTTGGTTAAAGTCCCGGTTTTGTCAAATAAAACTATCCCGACCGTGCGTGCTGCTTCCAGAGCCAAACGTTGCTTGATCAACAGACCGTTCTGAGCAGCCATGCGGGTAGAGATTGCCGCAACTAAAGGGACTGCTAATCCAAGAGCATGAGGACAGGCAATGACTAATACCGAGACTAGCCTGGTCACAGAAAAAGCAATTCCTTTTCCCAGCAGCAGCCAGGTAAATAAAGTTATGCCGCCGGCAATTACCGCAATAATTGTCAGTAAGAATGCTGCTTTATCAGAAAGTATTTGCAATCGTGATTTTGAAGCCTGAGCTTCGGCAACCAATCGCATCACGCCTGCTAGGAAGGTTTTTTCTCCTATCTTTGTCACTCTTACCGTAAGGCTTCCATCGCCATTAATTGTTCCGGCGATCACTTCTGCTCCTATTTTTTTTGCTACCGGTTTAGACTCTCCGGTAACAATAGCTTCATTAACATCAGAATTTCCTTCAACTACTGTTCCGTCCGCGGGAATTTTTCCACCTGGTTTTACTAGAACAAAATCGCCTTCTTTGAGTTCACTTAAAGAGATAATAATAGTTTTCTTGCCGCGCAGCACTTCAGCTTGGTCCGGCAACAATTTAGCTAATTCCTGCAAGGCTCCTTGAGCTCCTCTAACTGCTTTCATCTCCAGCCAATGGCCGAGCAGCATTATGGCAATTAAAGTTGATAGTTCCCAAAACAGACCAGATATACTAGCAAAAACTGCATAAACACTGTAAAGATATGCTGCAGTTATAGCCATGGCGATAAGCGTCATCATGCCGGGAAGTTTTCCCCGTAATTCACGATAAGCACCTAGGATAAAAACTCCGCCGCCGTAAAAGAACACCACCGAACCTAATAATAAAATAATATATTGGACGCCAGGAAATTCTGGTGCTTTCCAGCCCAGCACCATCTCGATAATTTCAGAGTATAAAATTATAGGGATGGTAAGAACCACAGTGATAATGAATTTGCGTAAAAACAGATCAGGAATATGGCCTTTATGTTTATCTACCCCTTTATGTTTGTCTACATCTTCATGGCCTTTATGATTTTTATGACCTTTGTGATCTTTATGTTTCTCTTTGACAGCAACTATCTTCTGAGCGACAAGTTTCATCCCGCATTGCGGACATATCCCTGCTTGTTCTTGCTGCACTTCAGGGTGCATCGGACAAGTATAGACTAATATCTTTTTTTCCATGAATCACCTAGATTACCGAATCTGCTTTCAAGTTAAAGCACACAACTATTTAAAACTTAACTTTAAAGAAAATGCTGAGAAGCAACTATCCCCACCTTAAAAGACGGGGATTTTTGCCGCTTCTCCGAGATGCATTTTCTAAAGTGAAATATAGCGAAATCCCTTTAAGTGATGACTCGCATTCATCCCCAGGATGAATCCAGAGGATTTCTGCTTATTTCACTTAAAACTTGACTGATTAAACATAAAAACTTTCTTAACTAGAATTTCTTTGAAGAAGTTGCAAAATCGATATAAGCTGCTATCATTTCTTTGATAGAAGATGCTTCTGTGTAAATAACTACATCAGGAATGGTGGGATCATAAGTTTCTCCCGCTTTGGTGATCACTCCTGTCTGCGCATAATTGAAATCAAAAACTGGTGACCCCGAATTTCCTCCAATCGCCTTCGAAATAAAAGAATGCATACCAAGACTTTTCTCTTTTGAAATAATTTCAACTACGTGACCAGCCAATATATTTCCCCCGGCTTTGGAAATTGCCAGAGGGAGCGTATGGTTTTGATGGAAAACCAAATCGTTATCGACAGCGCCGCTCCGCATGACCTCTTTAAATAAATCAGTAGAAAGATATTCTGTATTGTTATACGTAACTGAATAAACTACATCAAAAGGAGGTTCATCGCTTTCGGAAATGTGGGTGGTTTGAATAGGATACTTAGTTATTTCCACCTTGCCGAGCAGAATATCATCTTTTACAGAAAATATTAATGGCTTTGCGGTTGCAGCAAATCCGTAAAGCGGGTCATATAACAACATAAAGCTAGAAAAATTTCCTGCTTCTAAATCCCTTAGATATCTCTCAAAAACATGATGAGCAGTAAGGAAATAACCGTCGCCGTGCACAATAAAAGAGCTGCCCATAGAGTTCAAAACAAGCTTCTCATCACCTTTACTTACATAATAAAGAACTTCTGGAAAAATGGATTCAGAGATTTCTATTTCTACCTCTTCTGGCCAGTTTTCTCTTTCTTCCGGCCAAGCTTTTTTTTTGGTAGGTTTCAATAATTCTTCCAATGAAGAAACCTGTCCTGAAGAAACATTCTTCACGATGGTGTATTCACCTTTTTTTACAAATTCCGGCTTAGGCGTGATTTCGGTTTTGGAGATTAGATTAGAATTTACTGGAGAGCAGCCAGTGGCCAGAACTAATACCCCAAGGGTTTTTATAAAATCATTTTTATAAGACATAAGAATAAAATTAAAGGTAATTATATAAATGTTAGGTATATTAGATTATCACATTAATAAACGACCTAAAATTAACTATCTGATATGAACAAAAGTATGAATAAAAAAATATTGCTCCTTCTTGCTGGTTTACTCACAAACTGTCAAGATGGAAAACTGCACCGACTAGAACATCTGCCGCTTCCAAACATTGAAGTATCCTTTCCAGAGCAGGCATCCATCCCGGAACCTAAATCACCTGAAAATTTAGAACAAAAAATTGAGCAGTCCAAGGGTACCCCTTGCAGGATTGATATTTCCGATTATTTCATACCTGAATTACTTTCTTTATCCAGAGACGCAGAAGAGTATTTTACCAACAAAGGAACATTACAAAATCCATTTCAACGGGAACGATTAGGCATTTTTTCCAGCTTTGCGCATCATCAAGAACGATTTGAACATTACCTTAAGGCGATAGAGCTTAGGAGAGATAAAGAACAACCGAAGATTGAGTTTTCTTACTTACTTTATACCACTGAGAAGACCATCAAAAAAATTTATTCCTTGGAACAGCAGCTTCTAGATAACAAGCTTACTGAAAAACAAACAGAAAAAATCAAGCAAGAGCTGGAGATGCTGCAAAAACAAGTTCAGGGGATTAAAGATGTCCAACAGATTTTGCAATGGGAAGGGTTCCATAAAGGCGAGATCAATGGAATCTACAATGGAATGACTGCCAACGCCGTGATGAAGTACCAGAGATATCACCTGCAGCGCCTGATCAACCCCATCGTTTTTATCAATGGGACATTCCATGAACTGAAAACAGATGGCAAGGTCAACATACTTACCACAGAACTGTTGAATAAAAGTTTTGAAGAATATGCTTTTAGCGGAGTTAAAAGGGTATTGGAAGAACGGGTTTTTCATGCAAAATGTAATGATTGTCATCCTTATGTAATTGAACAGAAAGAATTAGACCAGTTGGTCGACAGCGCTGCCGAACAGTTAAACTTGCATACCTTGGAAGGGGTGCAGAGGTTTTTTTCTGAAAAACATGAAAGTGCAAATGTTCATCTAGATATTCCAGAACTATATCAGCAAGATTTCATGAAGCTAGAGATTGAGGTAGAGAAGTGGGAAAAGAACCGCATTAAATCAAAAATACGCCTTTATGCTGTAGAGAACGAAGAAAGAGCAGAACTATTCCAAACCAAAGTAGTAGTAGGCGGCAAAATCAAAAACAAAAAAACAGGAAGAAAAGAAGAAAAGAATACGCCAGAAAAAGAATTTTACATCAAAAATATTTTACTGATGCCGTTATGGAATCCAAAATTAGAAGTTCAAAAACAAGAAGAAGTAAAAGAGGAAGAGATGCTTCCCGGTCCGTTTAACGCTTTTGGGATGATGTTAGCACCTTTATATGCAAATAATAAGCCGCAGAAAAATCCTTTTAGCCAAGTACAAGAAGGATACGAAGGATACGGAATTCATCTTACTGCTTGGCCTTCCAGTGTTGAAAATAGCGGCACTTCACATGGCTGTATCAGGATTCATCCTAAGCAGAGCAGATTCTTTTACTTTTTAGCCGGTTACACACCGCATAAAAATATATTTGAGAGTTTCGAAGGAAGAGGCAGTTTGAAGTTCACCCCTTCACGCGGCAGTTCCATCCCATTAGACCCAGAATACTACATCAAAGTTAAGATTTGTGAAAAAGAATGTGAATAATTTTATTGTTAAGGCTTCTGTCCTGAATGTGGTTAGCATCAATACACGAACGGTAGAATCTATATAAAAACGATTGTGGATGGGGTTGTTCCTTCCGGGAGGGTAACCGCATTACAATAGAATATGCGAAGAGTGAGTCGATGCTAACCAGAAGCAAAGTGGAGATTCAGGACAGAGCCTATCGTTAAAATAATGATTTAAATAATCTTATTGTTCGATCACATACACTTTAAATTTAGGTTCTTGTAAAGCAACTTCGCCAACGCCAGGAACAAGTTCTAAGGTCTTATCTTCCTGCACCGTCACTTTCCATTTCTGTGATAATTCATATTCTCCGTCACTCACCACGACAGATACTTTTTTCTCGCCGGGAAAAGTAAAAGTCCTCTCCACCATGTTGGAACCGGTGATCTTTTCTGAACCTGGTTCAAAAGTCCAGGTGTAAGTGAGATCATCTCCATCTGCATCAAAAGCATCCACGGAAAAATTAAATGGACGATTCTCTACCAGAGTGATTTCTCCAAGAGGGGAAAAGCTTTTCAGCTCTGGCTTTTGATCGATGTCCTTTACCACTAACTTAACCGGATGACTTACATCAAATTCTTTGTCAGAAGCTATAAAACTTAGCCAATGCTCCCGTGAGCGGCCGGATGATTTTTTGTCTAAGAAGCTTGCTTCGCTTAACAATGAACTTCTTGTTTCATTTACAGAAACTGCAAAACTATACGGCGGCGTCCAAACCAAAGTATTATTCTTGAAAGATGCCCCATTTGGTAAATTTTCAACCATTAACGATAATTGGTCGTTATCAGCATCCGATGCATCTATCGCCAGAACAAATTCCTCTCCTTCATGCAACACGTATTCATCTTTAGGAACGATCAAGGTAGGTTGCCGATTCTTCTGCAGTACTTTAACCACGACGGGCATAGTTTGAGAATTTGATCCATCGGTGGCAGTCACATAGATAGTATATTCTCCTGCGTCCTCATGGGCAGTTTCCCAACGTCCATCCCTTTTATGCACCGGTGCAGTGAAATAATAACGCACAATATCATCATCTGGATCATAGCTGCTTGGCTGCAGCTGCAATACTTCTGCTTCAGTGACGGTCAGGTTAGAAGGAATGCTTAACACCGGAGCGCGATTGGAATTGTAAACATATAGATTCACCGTCTCAGTAGAACAGAGATCCCGGCTGCAAGCTTTCAACTCTAATACTTCTCTCTTTTCGCGCAACAATTTCTGCTCAAGGCGAAGCGCGTTGAGAATATTGCTTAGCATTCCTCCCCTTCGCTTGATGTAATCATATCCTGGAGACCAGGTAAGTGTATTTGTTTCCTTATCATACCTGGCTTCTTCTGGAGTATTGATGAAATTTACATCTACTTCTTCGCCGTCAGGGTCAGATACATTCACCACAAAAGATAAATTCTCTCCTTCCTTGACTTCAATATTTTCCGGAAGATGAAACTCCGGAGCACGGTCAACGTCCAGTACAGTCACTTCAACTTTTTTCTTCACTTCATCAACGCCGTCAGAAACACGAAACTTAACATTGTATGTTCCTGCATCTTCGTAGGTAGTCTGCCAATTTCCTGCTTGATCAAACTTTTCACCAAAAGTATAAGTCAGCGTCTCGCCGTCCAGATCTTTCTTTGGAAGCTCAAGCTTAGCTATTTCTCCTTCCCTTACTGTAAGCGGCAGTAATCCTACTTCCGGTTTGCGATTGACATCCTCAACCTGCAACTGCCATTTTTTTTCAATTTGATAATTGACATCGCTGACCATGACTGCCAGCTCATATTCCCCTGAACTATTGAAATCAAAAAGATATTTTCCGCTGCTGTTCTTAGTCAAAGAAAGGCCATTTATATTCCAGAAATATGAAACTGGATCATTATCCCCATCTTCTGCTTCAACATAAAATGAAAGCTCTTCGTTCTCTTTTATAGAAATTTTTACTTGATCAGAAAAAGAAGCAGTGATTGTCGGCGGCTGGTTAGTATCAAGCACTTCCACTTCCATACGTAAAGGAACGGTAAATTCCCCATCTTTCACGCTAAATTTAGCTACAAAGGTGCCTTGATCATCATAACTTGGAATCCAAAGGCCATTCTTGTCAAACGGCGCGGTGAAAACATATTCCAAAGGATCTTCATCTGGATCAGCGACAAACTGCTTTAAGTTTAATCTTTGCAATTCTTTAACCATCACCTTCTTTTCTTTTAGATAAGGTGGTTGGTTCTTATTTTCAACCACTAATACTACTTCTTTTGTAGTTTGATACGCTCCGTCAGAAGCGACTATTTTCAGGCGATATTCACCTGCATCATCGTATCCGGTCTGCCACTGCCCATCCTTATCTAAAGGAGCGGAATAGGTGTAAGTCACTTGATCATTATCCGGATCAAGAGTTTCCGGAGAGATGGTCACCATATCTGTTTCTTGGACGTGGAAAGTTTTGGCACCGATTGCACTTGGTATTATCAATAAAAAAGAAAAAAGTACAAACACAGACATGATTTGTTTAAGGTTCATATTATCGGCACATATTATTTCTACGCACATTATTTTTATTGGAAGCTTATTGGAAGATTAAAAATAAATTTAATAATAAATTTAATTTACTGCCAATTTCACTTCAACTATTTCTGGAGGCATATTGACGTCATTTACTACCAGCTTGACATTTTTTGTGACTACATCCTTTCCATCGCCGGCAGTGACCCTCACAAGATATTCACCGTGGTCGGTGTAACTTGTTTTCCAGACCCCGCTGTCTCCTACCGGTTCGCTGATAGAAACAGTTACATTATCGCCATCAAGGTCAGATACTTTAGGTTGTATTGTAACTACCTCTCCTTCTTTGACTACAAGATCCTGAAGATTTGCCAATACTGGAGGTTCATTTACATCATCGACCAGTAAATTGAATGTTTTCTCTGTTTTTAATTCTCCATCGCTGACAACAACATTCACTTCATATTCTCCTGCACTGGTGTGATCGGTGGCCCAACTTTTATCCTGCAATGGCGCAGAAACGGTAAGTGTTACCTTGTCTCCATTAAGATCAGAAAAGACCGGTTTGAAATTGACAACCTCTCCTTCTTTGACATGAAGATCTACTATGCCGCTGACCATGGGAGGAACGTTAACTCTATTGACCACTATCTTCAGCTGTTTTTGGGTGGTAAGTTTGCCGTCGGTAGCATTAAGAGTGATAATATATTCTCCAGCGTCACCGTAATTTGTTTTCCATTGCCCTGCTTTATCTAATGGGGAAGTGAAGGTGTATTCAACTGAATCCTGATCAGGATCATTTACCTTCACATTAAGCTTAACTATCTCATTTTCGTCCACTTCTATGGTCTGTATCTCTTGCTCATCTGCAGCTGGGTTATTTACATCCTTGTTATTTACAGAATCGCCTACCGGCTCTTCGTTTAGTTTGGGAAGAACAACCTCTTCTTCAACTTCTTTTTCTTTTGCTTCTGGCAGTTCTTTTTTAAGTTCTGCGGGTTTTTTCTCTAATCTCAATTCCTGCTCAATTTTAGCGATCTCATCGATCAGACGAGATTCTTCTGGATTTTGTCCTGAAGCGGACTGAGTTTTATAGTTTACACAACCGACAAGAAAGATCAAGAGCATTATGCTGACGATTACAATAACTACTTTTTTCATTATTATACACCCCTTAATTATACATACCCCTTATTGCAAAGCTGAAATAGTGGTATTTAAAGATTTAGAGAGAGAGGAATATATTTTTAAGAATGACAAAGAGCAAAATGAATATGTACTGCCTTATTTTATTTTAGAAAAAGTGGCCCCGCGGTGATTCGAACACCGGACCTCACGATGTCTATCTTTTTTGATATCAGTCGTGCGCACCACCGGACTATGCTACGGGGCCTTAATGGGCTCAAACTTAAAGTTCTTTTTAAAGTTTCTGAAAATATTATGGTTCTATAAACCCCCCAAGGTGGCTATGTGGAAAAAGTCGCCTCGGCCAAGATTGCACCGAGCTATGCCATTCGTAAGACAAAGTTAAGTTACTTTTTCCTTACTATCTGCCTCCTAGAAAAAGGCGAAGGTGCAAGAAATCAAACAACGATTTGATTTCTGCACAGAAAACAGATAGTTTTCTGTTTTCTTGTGCAGGCCAAGGCGACTTTTTCGAAATTTTCTACAAAGCCCAAAAAGGCGTAATGTTTATATCCCTAACCTGACTTTCTAAAAATCATGGCAAGAATTTTAGTTGGCGGACCGGGAGGACAAAAAAGCAATATTCATGATGATTTAGTCTCTAGGCTCCGGCTGGAACATGATGTAACCTACTTAAAGAATGATGGTAAGGGAATGTTGTGGGAACTTTCTAGGTCACCATTCATGCAAAAAGAGCAAAAATACGGCTTAATATTGTATGACAGTAACTTGTTCTATCCGGAAGTTGCAGCAGAGAGAAAAATAATTGTTTTTGAAGAACTTACCGCAAAATATTTGGCTATCGCACAAGCGCCAGTCATAGTTCTAGCAGAAATGGAACTGGCTATTAAACTGCGCCCTTCAGTAGAAAAAGCAGGATTTATGCAGATCGATCAACCTTACCAAGTTGAAGAGGTATCATATAAAGTAAAAGAGATCTTACAAAAGGCAGCAGAAAATGCTGCTAAATAGCTGGTAGGAAACCAATTCGCTTTAAATCTGAGTAACTTTTATAAAACATCTATTGTAGTAGCTATCTCCATGAAATACACTATCCTAGATTGCTACACAGATGAAGCTTCCGGATTAGGTGTGCCGCCGTACTTGGGAACTTATCCGAGATATGTCTACGGGCAGTTGAAAGCGGAAGGGCATGAAGTGTCGTATATCACTATTGATGACCTGCGCTTATGGAAAAGATACAACAAAATAAAAAAAGAGCCGTCAGAAAAAGAAAAGACCAATATCCTTATCTACAATCTCACCAAGAATGATGCAGAAGAAGTTTTGGCCGCTACTGATATTTTAGTCATTATTTTAGGCGTGCATGTGCCTGGAAAATATCTTACCGCATTGCCAGGAACATTGCAGGAAGTGGTCCCTCTGCTTGATGACCTCCGTTGTAAAAAGATCCTTACCGGTCCGGCCATGTTTGGAACGCAATTAGAAGGCGGAAAATTCTATGAGAAAGTGCATCACGATTTTGAGATCAAAGATTATAGCATGGCTTTTACCGACTTAGATAGATATGCTCTGGTGGGAGTGGAAATACTAAAACAAATACCTTACCGGATAATGATCGAGATCGAGACCGGGAGAGGATGTAAAGTAGGCAGATGCAGCTTCTGTACCGAACCTATCAAGAGCAGATTCGTCAACAGGAATATGGAATCGGTATTAAAGGAAGTGAAAGAATATTACAAGCTCGGAGCGCGCTATTTCCGTCTGGGAAAACAAGCTGATTTCTATGCTTCGGACAGGCCTATTGAATTGCTGCGAAGGATCAGAAAAGAATGCCCTGCGATAGAGGTTCTGCAGATAGATAACGTCAATCCAAATTCCGTGGTCGCGCCTGGAGGCGAAGAGATCACTAAAGCGATCGCTGAATATTGCACCCCAGGAAATATTGCTGCCTTCGGAGTAGAAAGCTTTGATCCCATCGTAGTAAAAGAAAATCTGTTGAATACCACTCCCTTGATGGCCATGAAAGCGATCAGGATCATCAACAAGTATGGCGCGGAGCGCGGTGAGAATGGATTGCCAAAATTCCTGCCTGGAATAAATATCATTTTTGGATTGCTGGGAGAGACCAAAGAGACGCATAAGAAAAACAGGGAAGCATTGCAGCAAGTGATGGATGAAGGATTGATGCTGAGACGCATCAACATCCGCCAAGTTGCGGTATTGCCTGACACTTATCTGGAGAGCCACGGTGGAACAAAATATTTGAAGAAAAATAAGAAGTACTACTGGAAATGGCGGAATGAGATAAGACAGAAAATTGATTATCCTATGCTGAATAAGATTCTACCAAAGGGAACGATCATGACTGACGTGTTCACTGAGATTTACGATGGAAAGACTACTTTCTGCCGGCAGATGGGGACTTATCCGTTAGTAATCGGCGTAAAAGGCAGATTGCCTTTGAACAAAAGGATAAAGATAAAAGTAGTTGATCATATGTTAAGAAGTATCGTCGGAGAGATGGTGGAGTAAAATTACTGAAAACCAATTCCTTTTTTCTTGGCTCTAAACGCGCCTTTCACTAATTCCGGACTATAAGCAGAAGGAACTTTTCCAGTTTTAGCATAACTGTAGATCGCAGCCACAAAAATTCCATTCAAACTGGTACTGATGATCGCCAAGATAACCCAGTAAAGAACCGCCATTCCTCCAACTATTACCATCACTGTCAATGAACCGGAAAGGAAAGCTAAAATAAAAGCCACTATACCGAGCAGACTCAATAATCCAAAAATCAAGCTCATGGAAAATTGGCCGATGACATTCTCTCCCCAAGTTTTCTTGAACAGTGATCCGGATTGTTTAATGGAGTCAAATACCCCTTTATTTTCAAAAACCATTACTGGTATCACAAAGAAGGTCAAGAACCCCCAGGCCATGCCTAGAAGACCGACAAAAATCATTCCAACTAATTTTCCCATTGGACCGAGACGTTCACTATTTTCTATCCTGTCCACGATCATGCGCAAGATCAATCCTACTGTAGCAGAAATCAGCGACCAGACAAAAATATTTCCAATGTGTTTCCAAGCATGTTTGATCCCGTCTTTGAAAGTAGGGTCTTTACCGCTGAGGCGCATCTGCGCACAGGTAATCAAGCCAGTGTTGAAGAAAATAACGATAAAGGAAGTTATAAGATAATATACAAAAAGTAAATAATAAAATAGAGGCGAAGATATCTGATTATTAAAAGTAAGAATAGCAAATGGCACAATAAGGGAAATGAATGCAATTACAGCCAGAATGCCAGAAACTACTGGAAAGAGCATTATCTCCTTATCTTTCTTGAGAACGGCATAGCTTTCTTTCACCAATTGGAAGCTGTGGGAAAAATGTTTGAACATGTTGTTAGTTTTGGTTATTCTTTATAAAAATGTTTCTGAGCTTTTGAACAAAAAAAATATAAAGAAAGAAATTATCCTAACTGCAATAAAAAATATGAAAAAGGTGAAAATTATGAAGAGATTGATGTTAATAATAGGCGTTCTGGCGCTTTTCCTCCTGGCAGTAGGTTGTGTCCCGTCCGAAACAGCAACTGGAGAACAAGAAGGAAGAGTAGTATTTACCATCACTGATGCAGCAGCCGATATGGGTGCAGTGACCAGTGTCATGGTAACAGTAGATTCTGTAAGTGTGCATAGCACGACTGAAGGATGGTTAACTGTGGTTAACCAATCCCAAACCTTTGATCTATTGAAATTGAAAGCAGAAGGCAGCCAGGAATTGCTGGCAGATGTAACGCTTAAAGAAGGAACATACCAGCAGCTGCGCTTGGCTATATCTAAAGTTGTAGTAGTTGATGCCGACGGAGAGCATGAAGCAAAATTACCTTCCGGAGAATTGAAGATTGTCGGAGAATTAGAGGTAAAAGCAGATTCAACTTCAACCGCAACCTTTGATTTCATCGCTGACGAATCCCTGCATGTTACTGGAAATGGAGAATATATCCTGGCTCCAGTAGTGCAGTTAGATACCAAGACTGATGCTGAGGTAGAGGTAAAAGAGGATAAGAAAGTAGAAGTTAAAGGCGGAAAAGCCAAGACTAGTGTTAAAGTAGGCATGGACGCAGAAGGAAATGTCGGTGAAGGCTTAGGCATCCCTGCAAAAGCTAAACTTTCCATCGGCCAAGGCAAGGTCAAAGTAGAAGACGGATCAAGCTTAGGTAAAGGTAAAGAAGCAGCGACTGAAGACAACACCAGCGCTGAAACAGAAGCATAAGCAGGAGTTTCTTACTAACTTCTTTTTTTCTTCTTTTTTATTTTTTCAATATTATTATGTCAAAATAGGACTGGGCGGACCATCGGTCAATAGACCGATGGCATGTTCGCTTCGCTCACCGCCCAGCCTAATTTTGAGCACGCAAGAATTCCACAGATTAATTAGTGGTTTGCTTGCAAACCACCACTCTATAGAGTGGTGGAATTCTCCGCGTTTAAA
>CAYIZT010000025.1:0-16238 GCA_964368095.1 uncultured Methanosarcinales archaeon | reverse complement strand
CATATTTAATCTGGCTGTTCACCTTATCGATTTTTTGAATGTCTTGCTTCCGCAGAGCCCTAAGAAAATTTACGCCAGTAATTCTTATATCATATCCAAGCACAATGAAGATTCTTCATTTGTGACGGTAGATTATGGGAATTTCAGTGCGCATCTGGAGATGAGCTGCTGCCATCCATTAAAAAAGAGGGATATGTGGATCATCGGCTCAAAAGAAAAAGTTTATCTTGATTTTCTGGACCAAGTGATTGAACGCCATCCATTGACCGTAAGCGAGGATAAGACTGAAAGAAAAGAGACTTTCCGCGATCCTGAAGTAGGTAAAAATCAGCCTTTATATGAAGAGCTGAAATATTTTGTCCATCTCTGCAATAAGAAAAGCATAGGAGAGGAGGTCAGCATAAATCTTTCTGCTGAGAATGTTCTTACCACTAAAATGTGCATCTTGGCGATACAGTCTGCCCAGAAGAATGAAGTTCAGGCAATAGAATAATTTTTTAACAAAGAGAGAAAATCCATGAAAAGAATATTGGTAACTGGAAGCGGGGGTGCGCCTACGCTTAATTTTGTGCGAAGTTTACGAGATGCTGATCCAAAACGGGAAAAATATTACCTTGTGGGCATCGATTGCGATGAGTATACCATACATAGAAGCGAATGTGATAAGACTTATATCTGCCCCAAAGCTAACGATAAAAATTATATCCCTTTTGTCAAACATATTCTCTCAAAAGAGAAGATCGATTTCATGCACACTCAGCCGGAAGTTGAGGTTTTTACTATCGGCAAACATCGCGATGAAATAACCGCCCTTGGCTGCAAAGTGTTTATGCCAAAACAAAGCACCATCGAAATTTTGCGTGATAAATCAAAATCATATAAGGTGTGGAAGGAAGCCGGAATAACTGTCCCTGAAAATATTGAGATCAATTCTGAAGAAGATCTTAAAAGGGCATATGAAGTATTTGGCTCTGATATCTGGATCAGGGAGACCATCGGCGCAGCAGGAAAAGGATCATTGTCCAGGCCAGAATTTTTATTTGCCAAGCAATACATCGAATCACGCAACGGGTGGGGGAAGACAGTAGCAGCAGAGCATTTGACCTCTAGGACCACGACGTGGCAGTCTCTTTGGAATAATGGAAAATTAGTTGCAGGACAAGGAAGGGAAAGGAAATCATGGGAGATGGGCAATAGGACGCAATCTGGTGTGACCGGGCTGACAGGGACAGGAGAGATAGTAAATGATCCTGCGGTCGCAGAGTTGGCAAAAAGATGCATTCTTGCTGTTGATAAAGAACCGCATGGCATCTTTAGCGTCGATTTCACCTACGACGCTGAAGGTGTGCCGAATCCCACTGAAATAAATATTGGGAAGTTCTTTACCACTCATTATTTTATTACCAAAACCGGCTGCAATATGCCTGAAATCTTGGTTAATCTTGCCTTTGGTGAACATATCGGCCCGTATAACCTGATAGATCCGTGCGCAGAGGGATACTGCTGGATACGGGGGATGGATGTACATCCGGTCCTGGTAAAAAAGGATGTAATCGAACAGAAAAAGAAAGAGTATTTGGAGATATTGCGCCAGATCTCTTAGGATCTATTCTGATAAAGAAAATTAAATAAGACTAAATCAAATTAAGAAATAAATCAAATTAAGACATAAAATTAAGAAATAAAGTAAATAATAAATAAAGAAATGAATATTTTACTTACCGGCGGAAGCGGATTTTTGGGAAAACATTTGATTACCGGTTTGCTTAATGAAGGGCATGATGTTACAGTAGTAGGGCGGGAAGCAGTCATAGATGCTCGCCTACGCTGGATAGAGCATGATCTTAGGCATGAACCTTCTGAAGAGATAAAAACACAATTACACAATATCAGCGCGGTGATCCATCTGGCAGCGTTGATGCCTTCTAAGTCAGGAGATGGAGAGGAGATTGTTGTTCAAAATAAAGCCATGACCAAGAACGTATTATCTTTAGTCGATTCTCCAAAAGTTTTCATCTTAGCCAGTTCTGTCGATGTATATCCGTATTCTGATCTTTCGGTAAATGAAGATACCCCTTTAGAACCTATCTCTGATTATGGGCGCAGCAAAAAAGAATCTGAAGAAGAATCTGTGCGATGGTGGAAAAGGAATTCCAAAACAACGTTGACGATATTGCGCTTTTCGCATCTCTATGGGTCTGCCGATACCAATACTAAAATGGTCGATACTTTGGTGAGAAACGCGTTATTGGGCAAGAAAAGCAAGATTTATGGGCAAGGGAGGGATAAACGGACTTATCTGCACGTTGGTGATGCGGTGCGGGCAATAAAGTCGGTTTTGAAAGCCGCCAAGCCCGGGATATTCAATGTGGGCGGGGAGAAAGCTTATTCTCTTAATGAGGTGATACAGACTATAGAGAAAAAGATTCCGGTAAAAATTCTTTTAGAAAATATTCCGACTGAGAATCCGACTGAGAATAAAGCCGGCGATTCAATAATCTCCTCTGAGAGATTTATGAAAACATTTAATTTTATTCCAGAAATCAATCTGCAGGATGGACTGTCTAGTCTCGTTCCAAAAAATATTTTTTTTGATCTGGACGGCCCAATCCTGGAAGTGCGGGAAAGATATTACCGGGTGTATAGGGAATTTGTGATTGGAAAAGGCGGAATTCCGCTCCCTATCGATGAATATTGGGAAAACAAAAGAAACAACGTTTCTTTGGATGCATTGCTGAAGTTGAGTAAATGCGAAAGAGTAGATGCGGCAGAATTCAAAAGGCATCTCGCAATCTATCGTGAGGATCCTTCTTTCCTTAAATTCGATAAACTCCAGCCGGAAATAATAACGATCTTATCACGTCTTTCACAAAACTATACTTTGTATCTTATTACTCTGCGTAGAAAGAAGGAAAATCTTCTTCGGCAGTTGGAAGAGCTCGGCATTCTGCGTTATTTTAAAGAAGTGTTGACCACGACGCCGACAACCGAAGATAAATGGAGCCATAAAGCGGAGCTGCTAAAGAAAAATCATCTTCAAGATCAAGCCGGAATAATTATCGGTGATACTCCTACAGAAATAATTGCTGGGAAAAAAACAGGTTTGACCACCATTGCAGTGTCCAACGGCATAAGGACTGAGGAGATTTTACTCCAGGCAGGACCGCATCTGATCATTGATAGTGTCAAAGAAATACAATCTCTTCCTTTTTTCAAGCGCTAACCCTATCCGGGACAGAGCTCTAAAATGCATAAACTATTTAAATCGATTTTGAGACGCAGTTATTATGAAAATTCCCCTGGTGGATCTTAGAGCACAGTATAATTCTATAAAATCAGAGATAGATACAGCATTACAAGAAATAATCAACTCTTCACAGTTTATTTTAGGAGAACCGGTTGAAAAATTTGAGCAGGAATTGGCGCAGCTGTGCAGGACACAGCACGCAGTAGGAACTAGCAGCGGCACCTCTGCCTTGTTTCTGGCGCTTAAAGCTTATGGGATAGGTCCAGGCGATGAAGTAATAACTGTGCCAAATTCTTTTATTGCGACGGTCTCATCGATCATCCATGTCGGGGCAACTCCAGTTTTTGTAGATGTCGATAAAGATACATTGTTGATGGATCCCTCTCTTATCGAGAAGGCGATAACTTCAAAAACCAGGGCTATACTTCCGGTCCATCTTTATGGCCAAGTCTGCGAGATGGATAAAATCTTAGAGATCGCCAGCAAGCATAATCTGTTTGTGATTGAAGATGCGGCACAGGCCATCGATTCAGAGTATAAAGACAGAAAAATTCCCCTGGGTGATACCGCCATATTCAGTTTTTTTCCAGCTAAGAATCTGGGCGCATATGGAGATGCCGGTGCAGTAGTCACAAAAGATAAAAAGATAGCCGATATGATCAGAAAGCTCAGAAACCATGGAAGAATCTCAAAGTATGAAAGTGATACGCTGGGGTATGGGGCGCGATTAGACGCTCTGCATGCAGCAATCCTGCGGGTTAAGATGAAGCATATAGGGAGATGGTCTGAGTTGAGAAATAAGCACGCTGCAGTTTATTCAAACTTATTGCAAGAAGTTCCCGGGCTTAAAGTGCCTACCGTCAAAACAGGCAACAAACACGTTTTCCATCTGTATGTTATAGAATCAGAAAGGCGGGAACAGCTTAAAAAAGAATTAAATGCTAACGGGATCGGCGCAGAGATCCATTATCCGCTTCCGCTCCATCTGCAGCCTGCTTTGAAATATCTCGGTCATAAAGAAGGAGACTTCCCGGTTACCGAGAATGCAGCAAAGAAAATTTTGTCCTTGCCGATGTATCCTGAACTTCCTGAGGCAACGCTTCGGCAGGTTGTTGAAGCAGTAAAGAGGGCTCTAAAGATTGAAGCTAAACAATAAATCGGTTTTAGTAATCGGCGGAGCAGGATTCATAGGTAGCCATATCGTAGATCGGGCATTACAGCTAGGTGCAGAAAAAGTCATCAGCTTTGATAACTTCAGCGGCGTCAAGCAAGATAATTTAGCGCATCTAAAGAACGAGCCGCGCTTCGTTTCTGTCCGTGGAGATCTAAAGAACTTCGATGAAGTAAAAAAAGCTATCGAAGGTACTGATCTGATCCTAAATGAGGCTACTTCTAAATTAGTCACCAGCATAAAGGATCCGATGGCTGATGTTTTGACTAATACGGTAGGAAACATGACTTTATTGGAAGCTATGCGCAAGAGCGGAAGTTCAGCCCGTATTGTCCATGCTTCCACTGGATCAGTTTTTGGAGATGCGCAGATACCTTATAACGATGCAACCAGTGTCAAGGAGCCAACTACTATCTACGGCGCTAACAAGCTTGCAGCAGAACATTATCATCTTTATTTCGCCAGAGAATACGGCATAAAGTCTTCCGTCATAAGGTATTATCATGTCTATGGGGAAAGGCAGGATTCTAGATTAGGGGCAGGTGTGATGAATATTTTCCTGTCAAATGTTCTTGCCGGAAAAGCACCGCAAGTCTGCGGAAAAGGGGAAGCTATGCGTTGTTTTACTTACGTTAAAGATTGTGCAGATGCTAATTTTTTGATCGCCAATTCGAACAATGCTATAGGTAAGAGATACAATGTCGCTTCGAAGGTACGGATAAGCGTGTTGGAACTCGCGCAACTGATCGCTCGCAAATACGGTTCTCCCGGCATGAAACCTGTTTTTATTGCTGAACGTACCGGTGAAGTATTGCGGCCTATTCCAGATACTAAAGCCATAGAAGAATTAGGATTCAGGGAGTCAGTTACTTTTGATGAGGGATTGGAAAGGACAAAACAGTGGATCGCCGATCAAATTAAGAATAATGGGTAATTCTTATCAGTATACTAATTTTTTTCGTACCAATATTTTTTCCATAATACTAGTTTTTATTTCTACTATTTTAGTCTCATTTGCTCAAGTTGCGTTTAAAATGGCTTGGTCAGATCCGGTACTTTCTTTTTCTTTGCTGAGTAAATTACTGTTGGGTTTAGGGTTATATGGAATAGGTGCAGTCCTGTTCCTAGTGGCATTGCGCAACGAAAAGGTTTCTTATCTGTTCCCTTTCCTTACTCTGAGCTACGTCTGGGTGATTTTATTGTCAGCATATCTATTTGGAGAGGTGATTAGTTTGGCCAAAATATTGGGGGTTAGTTTGATTTTTACCGGCATTTTCTTGATTTATGTAAGTGGGAGGAGTGCAATATGATGGAGCTGGAACAAATCTTTCCTATTGTACTAGTGCTTATAGGAGGCTTTTATGGAGCTTTAGCACCGATCTATTTGAAGAAAGGGTTAAATCAATGGCCAAAATTTAGGCGAAAAGCTTTCAAAAATATTGTAATAGGAATATTTATTTTTGGCAGCGCCTTACTTCCTTTGATTATTGCCTTGAAATTTTCAGATCTCTCCTTGCTTTATCCGCTGACGGGATTATCCTATGTCTGGACAGCGATGTATTCAGCTCATTTTCTGAAAGAGAAGATAAACGGCTATACCTGGACTGGGGTTGCTTTTACAGTAAGCGGGGTATTTTTGATTGGCTTTATGTCTTTAATATCATAAAGTTTATATGTGCCGGTTTAGCGTTTAATTCTTGAAAAATGGCTAAAAAACCTTTAACAATAAGCTTAGTTGCACCAGCTTACAACGAGCAGGGCTGCATCGAAGAATTTGTACAGGAAGCAGATAGGGCTTTTGAGGAAAATGGATACTCTGGAGAGATTATCGTAGTTAATGATGCCAGCAGGGATGATACCTTGCCGACACTCCAATCTTTGCAAAAAATATTCCCGCGATTAAAGATTATCTCACACCTCAGAAATCAGGGGCTGACCGCAGCCATGATCACCGGCATTGAAAATGCACGTTATGATACCATAGTCTTCATGTCTTCTGATCTAGAATCACATCCACGGGAAGACATTCCAAAACTTATTGCTGCGTTAGAACAAGGATACGATGTGGCGATAGGCAGAAGGATGAATAAGAGGCAGGGACTGCTGAAAACTGTACTCTCCAAAAGTTTTAATGCTTTAGTGCGGTCGCTCTTCAACGTAAGTTTCCATGACGTAGGGTGGGTTAGGGCTTTTCGTAAAGAAGTGTATTACAATATCGAATCAATGCGTTCAGATTGGCATAGATATTTTGTGATCTTGGCGGCAGAGCAGGGCTATAGAGTTAAAGAAGTTCCCGTAAGGTTTTATCCGCGCAAATCAGGAAAATCAAAGTTTGGTTGGGTTGGATTGAAACGTATCCCGGGAGGATTCCTGGACCTAATAGTAGTGAAGTTCTTATCTTCATTTTCCAAAAAGCCGATGCATGTATTCGGATCGCTTGGCGCTTTGTTGGTTGCCTTTGGTTCATTATGTGCGCTGTATGTACTGTATCTTAATTTTATAGTGCTGGAAGCAGTAGGTACCCGCGTCCCTTTGGTCTTGCTTACGGTTTTTCTTTTTGTGACCGGCTTGCAATTATTTGGTCTTGGTTTCGTGGGAGAACTTATCGTATCCAATAGCGAGAAGCAGAAAAGGAAGCAGGGCTGAGGGCCTGAATATGTGCGGGATCACTGGTTGGTATGGGCCGAGAAACAAAAAGCTTTTACAAGAGATGGTCTCTTTTTTGGATCATCGCGGCCCGGATGGAGAAGGATTTTTTACAGATAATAAAGTCTCTTTAGGTCATAAACGGCTAAGCATAATAGACCTGAAAACCGGGCAGCAGCCGATGTATAATAAAAATAAATCGGTAGTTATCGTCTTTAATGGCGAGATCTATAATTACCAAGAGATAAGGGCCGAACTTCAAACAAAATACAAGAGTTCTTTCAAGACCAAAAGCGATACTGAAGTGATCCTGCGCGCGTATGAACAGTATGGGCCTGAATGCGTGCAGAAACTTAACGGCATGTTTGCCTTCGCGATCTGGGACATAAAAAAAGATATTCTGTTCATCGCTCGTGATAGAGTGGGGATAAAACCGCTATATTATTATCAAGAAGCTTATCAAGAGACCCAAAATCAAGATTTTCAAAACGCAAAAAGATTCATGTTCGCTTCTGAAATAAAAGCATTTCTTGCCTATGAACATTTTCCCCGCAGATTAAACCGCCAGGCAGTAGCTGAATACCTCACTTTCCAGAACATCATGGATGAAAAAACATTTTTTGAGGGAGTGAAGATGCTTCTGCCCGGACATTATATCCTAGTGCATAAAGGAGAAGTATCCGTACGGCAGTATTGGGATGCTTCATATAAAAAAAGCTATAAGAAAAACAATGAGAAAAATAATGAGAACGGCGCTGCGCATGCGGCAGCAGAATATTGCCGGGATTTCAGGAAGATTTTTTCTGATTCAGTAGAACGCCATATGATCAGCGATGTTCCTCTAGGCTCTTATCTGAGCGGAGGATTTGATTCCGGTTCTGTAACGACAATGGCTGCAAAAATATCTGCAAAAAAAAGCAAGAAAAAGATAGAAACATTTACCGGCAGATTTGCTGAGGGCGGCATTTATGATGAAACTCCTTGTTCACGTGCGGTAGCGGAGAAAACCGGCGCGGTCATGCATGAAGTGACCATCTCACCTCAAGATTTTATCGAGAATATTGAAAAGATAATCTATCATCTTGATGAGCCAAAGGTTGGCATACCGGCTATTTCACAATACATGGTATCCAAAATGGTGTCAGAGCATGTGAAGGTCGTCCTTACCGGACATGCAGGAGACGAATTGTTTGCAGGTTATCCGGTCTACAAGGCCAGTTACTTTAAGGATCTGCTGAAAAGAAATCCTTTGAACGCCTGGAAATTATTTTATCTTTTTAAGTGGAGCGAGATTCCCAGGGCGGCGTATTTCCTGTTCTTTCCACTTTTTGATGAGGAGGTAAAGCATGGATTATTTATCATGTTCAACAAAAGACAGCGCAAGATGCTGCTGAACAAAGGATTTTACGAAAGCTTGCCAGAGAAAAATACTGCTTCTGTCCTTAGAAAATTAAATCGTAAAGATATCAGCTCTGCGGCCGACAGGGTACAATATCTGTACTTGAAGACTTATCTTCCTTCGCTGCTGATTGTTGAAGATAAGATGGGCATGGCTCATTCCATCGAAGCACGTACACCTTTCTGCGACAATGAGATGGTCGATTTTGCTAATTCTATACCTATGAAATTTAAACTGCACAGAAATGAACTTAAGCATATTCCAAAAAACAGCATGAAAGTAGATCTTCCTTCTATTTTATACCAGCAGCCTAAGAAAGGTTTTCCTACTCCTTTTTCCTTATGGATACGCAAGGATCTGAAGAAATATATTTATTCCCTCTTGCTGGATGAAAGGACAAGACGGCGCGGCATATTTAATCCCAGTTATGTACGTGAACTTTTGGATACGCATTGCAACAGAAAGAAAGACGGATTGCAGGATCTAGTAAATGCTGCAAGAATTTGGTCGCTTCTGAACATCGAATTATGGTGTCGTCTTTTTATAGATGGAGAATACATGGGATATAAAGAGTCGTCCACAGATAAGCTTAAAAAGACCGAAAAGGCTGGATGATCATGATTAGTGTAATCACCATTTTATTATTTTTCATCTATCTCTGGGGTTTAGGTTTTTCTCTCACCTATTTTATTCACTTAAAATCTGCGGCTAAGCCTGATTTTGCTGAACAACAGGTGATGAATGTAGGTATAGGTTTAGGCGCTTTTGCGATACTGGCAATCATCATAAATTTTTTCCGCATCCCTCTGGATTGGAAATTGTTCCTATTGCTGAGCCTGATCGTTCCGATATATGCCGGATTCAAGATCCTGCAGCAAAATCAATTTAAATTTCCAACTAAGCTTCCTAAATTAGCTTTGACAAAAAGTCATCTATTTGCTCTTGCCGTCCTTTTTATCTGTGCGGTTTCTTTTTACGTCTATGCTTCCGGAGCATTTGCCTACCCTTATCTTGAAGATGAAGATCCCTGGGGGCATTCACAGGGAGTGAAATATGTCGCTCTAGACAAAGATGCATATGATCCGATAAAAGATGATTCACCTCAACGTGGAGGGAACTCAGTCATCTCATTCATGGATCCTTATCCACCGGCTTATGATATTCTTTTAGGAGTTCTGCATCAAACTTCTCCTGACCTTCCCTGGACCATGAAATTCTTTAATGCCTTGCTCATCTCTCTTGGTTTTTTCTTCTTTTATTTTTTTGCCTCTTCATTCATGCAAAATAAGACCAAGGCTTTGCTGGCAACGTTTTTTTTAGCGGTGATTCCGAGTTACTTATCTCATTTCATCTGGGCGCATGGCATGGCCATAACTCTTATTTTTCCCGCATTATATGTTTTCAACAAGATTCTTGATGATAATGGAAAAGATGACCGCAAAAAGTGGGCGATTATTTTGGCGGTAATGGTCGCAGGAATATGGGTCACGCAGAATCTTTCCCAGCCGATCAAAATTACTTCCCTGCTATTGATCTATGCTATTGTTGCTTCGGTCGTGCACGGCAAATTCTTGAAATATCATTTTGCCGGAATTTTTGGCGGCATGCTGCTAAGCCAGTTCTGGTGGACGGCTATGGTGTATAGGTACGGATTGAAAGGATTTATCGGTGCCTGGGATCCTGTTTTAGCTGGGACAAATGCAGATGGGAATGCGGTTGGAACTGCAACAGAAGCGGTCAGCAGTATAGGGCCTGTTGTGCTTGATAAGGCGTTAACATTATTGCGATCTCTTACCAATCCCGGGGGGTCTGATTCAAGGGCTTACACGTTTAGTGATTTTTTCTTCGCTAAATCAGGCAACCTAATCAACGCTCCGGTGGGAATCGGGATAGTGCTGAGCATACTGGCGTTGTTCGGTTTAGCTTATCTGATTTTCAGATATCGCTCTTCTTTAGTCGCTAAGGAAAACTGTTGGAGAATAGTAACCCTCTTCTATTTAGTGTATACTTTCTGGGTGGTCAACGGTATGACCTTTCCAATTTCTATCGCCAGGGATGCGTTCAGAAGCTGGTTTTTACTTGCTATCCCGGTCGCACTCATAGCTGCAGAAGGAACGTATGTTTTGGTAAATACGTTTAAGAAAAATAAATTACTGCAAGTGGCATTGATAATTATTATCGTGGTCGGTGTGATTTTAACTTCTGGGATGCATAAGTATGAAGCCAATACATCCATCTGGCCTACGTCTGGGTCTTTTTCAAATATGCAGGAACCGTTCATGTACGGAGAATTATTCAAGCAGCTTCCGCTTAATTCCAAAGTATTTTTGTATGCACCACGCGATAAGCTGGCGATAGGATACGGGATGTTCAGCTGCCTGTGGTGCGAAGAAATAATTGAATTCAGGAAAGATATCATCCATAAGGATTTTGATACGTTTTATTCTTTTTTGAAAAGAAATGAGTATGAATATTTCCTGATCAATAAGAATATGGATTACAAGGATCTAAGCGGCAAATTTGGCGAAGAAGAAGTTGCATCACTCTTGCCGACGCGCTATCAGGAATTTTTGACTTCAAACAAGCTGCAGCCAATCTATTCAGATGAAAATGTGATCTTGTTCAAGGTGAACTAAATGGAAGAACATATAAGGCAGGAAATGGATAAAGGATTAACCCGGCCTAAAAAAATATTACTGTACAGCCTGTACTCTCTCTTAGTATTGATGATTATCTTTTCGCTTCTGGCTTTGCTGAATCTAGGAAAAGAAGGTTATCAGCAATGCGTGGAAAAAAAATGCGAGGCCAAGGGAGAAAAGTTCTGTTCCAAATTAAGGGAATTGAATACCTGCTGCGCCGGTGCGGGCGGAACACTGGCCAGCATCAATAATCCTCCGCCGGGAGAAAAGCCGTATACTTGCTTATTTGATTAATTATCGATGAGGAATCATATGAAAATAAAAAAAATAACTTTATTGTTGCTTTTCATATTTTTGCTGGCCCTGGCGCTAAGAATTTTCACTGCCGCAAAGGTCGATGTTTCAACGGACGAGATGATCTATTCCCTTCTGCCATTAGATATCATATCTGCCGGACGTTTGGGTACTGTTGAGCAATCTCCGCTTTACTTTTACCTTGCTGATGTAGGGTACACGCTTTTTGGCGGATTAAGCCCTTTGACAGCGAGATTGCCGTCAATTATTTTTGGTTCCCTAGCCATATTTTTAATTTATCTTATTTCCATGGAGCTGTTCCAGAATCAGAAAGCAGGATTGCTTTCCGCATTCTTATTCTCATTATCTGGTTATGCCCTTGAATACAATATTGAGATGGATATGACTGTCTTTTTCTTTATGTTATTGAGCATCTTATTTTTCCTTAAGGCATTAAAGCAGGAAAAGGCAGGATTCTATTATCTAGCGGCAGCCAGTTTTGGATTGGCGGTAATGGTCAAGCCTTTGGTGGGGCTTTTTGTACCTGCTTATGTTTTAGCTTATTTTTTATCTAAGAGCAAAGAAAAATCCTTGGCTCGAGATTCTCTTAAAATGATTTTAATAGGTGCTGTTATCTTCCTAATAGTTATCTTCCCTATTTTTTCTTATAATTATCTAGTGTATAACGAGAAAGGAATAACTGATGCTTATTTTTCAACTATCTTAGGGATAGGGAAGACTGTGCACAAAGGTATGCAGGGAAAAAGCTGGGAATTCCTGCGCTTGGTTGGCGTGGTGCAGGAGAAAGTTACACTTATGTTCAGATGGGAAGCGGTTCTGTTACTCTTCGGCGCAGTTGGAACTATTCTTTGTTTTCGCAGGAGTGAATGGAAAGAAAAAAGAATAGGAATAGTCTTGTTCTGGGTATCACTCTTGTTTTTAGTTGGATACATCGGCGGGCAGACCGGCAGTTCCAGCCATTTTTTGTGGATGCCAATCGTATTCAGCATCTTTGGTGGTTATGGATTATGGCTTACACATGAAAAAGTAATCCACAAATTTAATTTTAAATACGCAGCTCATGTTTTCATCGCTGCTGCTTTGATAATTAACTTGGTATATCTACAAGGGGTGATGGAACGGAATAAATCAGCTAGCGCTATCCCTTTATGGAGTTTTGTGCATGAAAATATCCCCGAGAATGCGATCGTGGTAATGGATCCGCGGATCTACAGCGGGAATTCTGCCTGGGTGCTTAACGACCGGCACTATCTGGATGGAACTTATCTGCCGCAGCTCATGGGGGGGATTAAAAATTCTCCCGAAGCAAAAGTTTCCTTGCCTTTGTATTACATTGAATGCGGCTCCGGCAGTTATTGTGGCTGGAAGGAAGAAGATTTTAAGCGTATAGAATCTACTGGCAAAGAGATCAGCAATTTTCTCGTCCCCAGCCTAGGACAAATGGCAGAGCTGAAAGCAGCACATAATTTTGTTATTTACGCTGGAACGATAGAAGCTCCTTTCTCGGTCTATGATGCGATTGATAAAACTCATATCTTTTGGTTCTATCCGGTGGGGTGGAAAGGTGATCAGTTTATTGACGATTATACCCCGAAAGGATTAGGCATTTTAATTAATATGCTGGGATTTTTGACGCTCTATCTAGATTTGCTGTTGGCATTGCTAGCAGTTCCATTAAGTTTTTATCTCATTTCGAAGCCCGAGTTTTCAAGTCCATAACCTTTTTATATCCTATTCTTAACCTAAAGCTAATATCATGAAAGCTGTTGAAAATGTGGTTTATAAAGGCAAGCTCTTAGCAGTTATTATCCGGGCAAAAGCTCTGGATGAGCTGCAGGCTTCCGGGAAGAAAATGTCGTTTCATACTCCTGAGCATTTCCCTCTTCAGGTGGGGATCCATTCACGACAGAAAGGAGATGCTGTTTCTGCTCATTTTCATAGGCACTTCCCCGAGCTAAAGAATTTACCGGTGCAGGAATTTTTTTATGTGAAATCAGGTAAGGTTAAGATTGATCTATTTGATGAGCAAGAGGACGATGCTAAAGTTTCTGAGGTTGTTGCTGGAAGCGGCGATACGGTTTTGCTGAATACCGGGCATGGCATGACTTTCTTGGAGAAAACCGAATTGATTGAATTAAAACAAGGGCCTTACCGCGGAAGAGAGGAAGAAAAGAGATTTATCGGCATAGAGGCAAAGAGATGAAACCGGCAACAACCAAACAATTCATTCCAGTATGCGAACCTACTTTACGGGGCAAGGAATTAGAATACGTCACCGATGCAGTAAATTCCGGCTGGATTTCTTCTGCCGGAAAATATATTATTGATTTTGAAGAAAAATTTAGCAAGTACTGTGGAGTCAAATATGGAGCGAGCTGTTCCAATGGGACGAAGGCGATCCATCTGGCCCTTATGGCAGTCGGTATCAAAGCAGGGGATGAAGTTATCCTTCCTTCTTTCACCATGATCGGCTCATGCAATCCCATCGTGCAGATCGGCGCGAAGCCGGTATTCGTGGATTCAGAATTGAAGACTTGGAACATGGATACGGAGCAAATCGAAAATAAAATTACTTCTAAAACCAAAGCGATCATGGTAGTGCATATCTACGGTCATCCTGTAGACATGGATGTAGTGTTGAAGATCGCGCGGAAACATAATCTGATAGTTATTGAAGACGCAGCAGAAGCACATGGTGCAGAATATAAAGGCAGGAAAGCCGGTTCTCTTGGAGATATCGCTTGTTTTAGTTTTTATGCCAATAAGATTATTACAACTGGTGAAGGCGGCATGGTAGTCACAAATAATGAAAAATGGGCTGAACGTGCCAAGAAGCTGCGCAATCATTTCTTTGGTGAGCCGCGGTTTCTGCATCAGGAAGTTGGTTATAATTACCGGTTGACTAATCTGCAGGCAGCTATAGGCTTGGCGCAGCTTGAAAGGATTGAAGAGTTGGTGGGAGCCCGACGGAAGAATGCCAAGCTTTATAATTCATTGCTGAAAGAGATCCCGGGCATACAATTGCCTGCTGAAGAGTCTTGGGTGAAGAATGTATATTGGATGTATGGTCTTGTCGTTGATCAGCAAAAATTTGGCCTGAGCATGCCGGAATTAAGAAAAAAGTTGGAAGAGAAAAGTATTGAGACTAGAACATTTTTCATAGGCATGCACAAGCAGCCAGCGTATGCTCATCTAGGTGTGCAAGGCAGCTTTCCAAATACTGAATATCTGGAGAAAAATGGGTTATATCTTCCTTCTTCCAGCCATCTGAAGCAAGAAGAGATACAACATATCGCTGCTGTGATCAAAGAAATACATGAGGAATATAAAAATAATAAATGAAAATAGAAGATGATGTCTCAGTTGTACTTCCGTCTTATAATGAACAGGAAAATATTATTGAAGCTATCGAACGAATTTCTAAAGCTGTAGGTCCTCGTCTTCAAGAAATAATAATTGTGGACGACAACAGTCCCGACGGAACATGGAAACTGGTGGAAGAGTATGGTCATCCTAAAGTGCGGTTGATTCGACGTATGGATGAGAAAGGATTGGCTTCTGCCCTGGCACGAGGAGTGCAGGAGGCAAAAGGAAATTACGTGGTGTGGATGGATTGTGATTTAGGATTATCGCCAGAGGAAATTCCGAACATGATTTCTAAGTTGGATAATTATAACTATGATATTGCTATAGCCTCGCGTTACGTACCTGGGGGAAAAGATCCTAGGCCGTTCTTTCGCGTTTTTTTGAGCTGGATGATCAATAGTCTTTCTGTCTTATTTTTAGGTTGGGGAGTGCGCGATTATACTTCTGGCTTTGCTGCGGTACATAAATCTGTTTTTAATGTTGTTTCATTTTCTACTCAAGGTTTCGGAGAATATTTCATTGAGTTTGCCTATAAAGCGAAGAAAAATAAGCTTAAGATAATCGAAGTCCCCTGCGTTTACACTATTCGTACCGGAGGGGTATCCAAGTCCGATGGAGATATAAGGACACTATTAAAATTAGGGAAGGATTATGGCCTTAAAGTACTAAAATTAAGGTTCGGGTTGCAGAAATGAGCATTTCTTTAGAATTAAAACAAGATTTGTATAAGTATGTTAAGTTTCTTTTTGGTGGAGGGTTGAGTTTGCTGCTGAATTTAGGAATTACTTTTTTTCTGACTGAGTTTTTACACTTATGGCATATGTTCTCGTTTGGAATTGCGTTAGGGTGCGAAATTATCTTTCTTTTTGCATATCATTCATATGTAACTTTTAAAAAGAACGGCAGGTTTTTGGCATTTACAACATTAATCCTTTTTATCAGCGGTTTGAATTGGTCTTTTGTATATTTCCTTACTACTTTTTTCCCTCTTCCTTACCTGATTGCTATTGTATTATCAGCAGGAATCATTTCAGTACTTAATTTTGTGATAAATAAACGCTTTGTTTTCAAATAAGTAGAGATATTCAGAAATTATAGAAAATAACATTAATATCCGTTAAAATTTAATCCTGGAATGTTATTTTCTAATAAGCAAATAACTTTAGATTTGCTTTTCGGAGTACCGAAAATTAAAGTTATTTGCTATAATAATATTTTATCTTTTTTGTGAGAAGTCCAATTCGTCATCTTGGACATACTTTATTCTGTTCTTTAATGCTATAAACGCTTTCTGCAATTCTCTTCCAAGGTAAGCGGCATGATCTCTTCGTATTGGTAATTTTTCCTTATTGAGGACGGTATGATAAATAGCAATAGGTTTCTTGCCGATTACTTTTAATATAATCTTGTTCTTGTCGTTGCAGAAAGCAACCTCGATGTTCCCTTTTTCAACAT
>CAYIZT010000024.1:0-16248 GCA_964368095.1 uncultured Methanosarcinales archaeon | reverse complement strand
AAGAGAATAAGTAATTTTTCTGGTGCAGAATTCCAAACCGCGGAGAGGGCGTTCGTGATTGAAGAGGATTCGGTTGCAGGCAAAAATTCCATAAGATTCCCGGTAGATACGCACCATATGATAAGAATGAAGCTTGGCAGCTGCATACGGAGAATTCGGCAGCATTACCGTATTTTCATCTTGTGGGCTGACTGTATTCGCTCCATATAATTCACTGGTGGAAGCCTGGTAAAATTTGATGTTCTTATTGAAATGGCGGATAATCTCCAGGAAGCGTGTAGTCCCGCTGGCATCTACTTCCGTGGTAAGCAAAGGAAAGTCAAAAGAATTTCCGACAAAACTTTGCGCCGCTAGATTATAGATCTCATGCGGATCAGAGATGCTTACCGCTTCAAGCAGGGAAGAAGTGTCAGAAAGATCCGCCGGTATCAGTGTGATTTTGCTAAGGATGTCTAAATGCTGCAATCGCCAGAAATTAGGCGTTGAGACTCTTCTGTAGGTGCCGTATACCTTGTAACCTTTGCTTAAGAGAAGTTTAGCTAGATAAGGCCCGTCCTGTCCAGTAATACCAGTAATCAATGCTCTTTTCATACCTAAAAACCACCCTATACCTCTATGATGTTAGCTTGAGAACTGCTTTAAAAATCTTCTGGAACTGAATGATTTTTTATATCAATTCTATCGTTCGTGTATTGATGCTAACCACATTCAGGACAGAGCCCTAAGTTTCATAACCTATTTAAATTGTTTAGAAGGATAAGCGGTTGTGGTTAAAGAAAATGCAGCAAAAGAAAATTTGAGATGCTCAAAATGTTTTATTACGCTTGATAGGCTTAAATCAGATAACATAACTAGTTTCCTGGTCAAGATAATCACCACAGATAAAAACGAAAGCTATTTATGTACTACTTGCCTGAATGGCTGGTGAAAATATGGAAAGAAATGAATTGATATCTTTTTTTTCGGAATTCTGGAAGATGGACCGTTCTCATATCCATGATGCTATGAAATTAAATGACGAGACTTTAAAAAATCAGAGTTCTATCAGATTTTACCAGTTTATCGCCGCTTTAGAATCTAATTATAATGTTAAAGTGAAGAATCTCGGTAACATTTCAACCTTCGGCGATCTGGTAAATAACATAGACTGATCGAGGCGATACAAAATGATCGGTAAAATTCATCTATTCTTGATAAAGACTTTTGTCACTCCTTTCTATAGAAGCACCAATAAGTATGTCATATTTGTGGGAAGCGTTTTACGGAACATATTTGTTTTCATGTTCAAATGCGACATATCCCCTTCCGCAGATATTCCCTATTCAACAAGATTTCCCCATTATTACAGTATCGGCATCGCTGCCTGTAAAATAGGTGAGAATTGCATCATAAGGCAGAATACCACCATCGGTGGGAAATTTGCTTTCAGCATAGAGGAAGGGAGAAGAAGGAGGACCAATCCCATCCAGCAGAGGAGATTGTTGAATCCAGTGATAGGTTCTCATGTTGATATAGGTGCCAATTCATGCATACTTGGCCCTATAAAAATCGGCGACCATGCCGTGATCGGCGCCGGAAGCGTGGTTCTGGAAGACGTAGATGCTTACAGCGTATATTCCGGTGTCCCGGCAAAAAAAATAAAAGTTCTCCCTAGACTTTAAATTTAAAAACTTCAAACTTAAAAACTTCAAATATAGAATACATGGTTTTGACAACAGGCGTAGATATTGAAAGTGTTGAAAGGTTCAAGAACCTCCAGACTAATGAGAATTTTATAAATATTGTTTTCACTACAAAAGAAATAGATTACTGCAGGGGCAAGAGTGAGCCACATATCTCTTTTGCAGGAAAATTTTGTGCAAAAGAAGCGGTCTTAAAAGCAGTCAATAATAAACTGGGGATGAAGGAGATCGAGATAATCAATTCTTCTTCAGGAAAGCCTTTTGTCTATATAAAAGGCGAAAAGCAGGATAATATCAGCTGCAGCATATCGCACACGGAAGATTATGCGGTAGCTTTTGTGGTCGTAGCTGAAATAAATGAAGAAGGCAACTGAAAAAGGTAATCAACAATGGGAACTGATAAAAATATCGCTTTCTCGGCTTCAAAGCCGCTGTCTTCTATCTGTGTCCAGGTAGATGATGATAAAGTAGACCTGCTGCTAAAAAAGATCAAGGAAAAAGAAAATTTTAACTTGAACCGGGGAGAACTTATAATTTTCTCTATCATCAAAGCCATCAAAGAATTCCCGGAGTTTAATTCAAATTATGACCAAGATAATCAAGAAGACAATCAAGAAATCTTTCTCTATGATTCCATTAATCTGGGACATTTCGTTAATCTTGGTGAAGGAGCAAAATTAGCGGTGATCAAGGATGCAGGTGACAAATCCCTGGTTGAGATATCGAAAGAGATCAAGGAAGCAGCTCTTAAATATATCCGGGGAGAGTTGCTGGACGAGGATACCAGATCCAGCACGGTTTCTGTAACTAATCTTTATTCTTTTCCGGCTTTCCAAGTCTCGCCACCGATTTACAAGCATCAATCTTCCATGTTCTCCATCGCTTCAAGATTTGTTTCCTGGGACGGGGAAAAAACTGTGCATAAATTCAACCTTACTTTATCGTATGATGCGCGCGTGGCGGACTGTCAAAAAGCGATCGCACTTTTAAACAAGATAAGAAAAACTCTGGAAGGAGAGTTTGATGAATTGCATTAAATAAGGACATTTCCCCCGTTGACAGGAATATTTACTCCGTTCAGATATTCTGCTTTTTCTGAGACCAAGAAGGATATTACTTCCGCTACGTCTGAAGGCAGAGCGATCCTTTTCATAGGATTCTTGAAGGCGTTGGCTTCCCTAATTTTCGGATGCAGGTTATCAAGCAGCGGCGTATCCACCATGCCGGGTGAAACCATGTTGAAGGTACAGTTATTCGCAGTAAGCTCTGAGCACATGCTTTTCATAAAACCCATCAATGTATACTTGGAAGTGACATAATGTGAAAGCATTATCGGCGGTTTGCCTAAACAGTATTCAGTCAATACTGCGATAAATTTGATCCTGTGTTTCTGCAGTATCAACGGCGAAAGGGACTTAACAACTGTAAATAATCCCTTGGCCTGCACATCAAGCTGCTGCTGGAAGTCTTCCCAGTTTAGATCAAAAATAGTCTTGTTGGTGAAAGGAACAGCTGCGCAATGGACAACTATATCTATCCGGCCATGTTCTTGAATAATCTTAGAGATGGTATTTTTTATATTTTCTTCGTCTGTCAAATCCAGATGATAAATAAAATGATTTTCAATATTTTCCTCGTGCAGGTATTTTTGTAATTTTGAACCGTTGACATTATAGGTAAGGCACACCTTATGGCCTTGTTTAGACAGCGTTTTTGCGGTCTCTAAACCGATCCCTCCCGATCCACCTATGATCAATGCGATTTTTTCTTCCATGTTATTTTACCGGTTAAATCAGCTTGACTTTAGCTTCTCCTTCTATTACTGTCTCCCCACGAACTAATATTTCAGTGGTGATGACTATGACTTTGAGACTGTCTATTTTTTTAAGTATTTTGCCTCTGACGGTCAACTCTGAGTCAGGGTAAACTGGCGATTTAAATTTTAAGCTTTGAGTGAGATAAAGGTTTTTTTTGCCGGGACAGACCATGCCCACTAAAGTGGAAAATAAGCTTCCTGCCAACATCCCGTGCACGACCCTATTTTTAAATTCTGTTGAAAGTGCGTATTCTTCATCACAATGGAGAGGGTTATGGTCTCCGGTAAGATCAGCATATTTATCAATGTCCTGGGTTGTTAAAACTTTACTGAACTCAAACGTATCACCTACATTGATTTCTTCATAATTGTAATCGTTGGCGCTTAATTTCATATGGCTTCCTCGCTGACATTATGCCTTCTTAGCGCGTCTTTGATATCACTCACTTTTTGCACCGCCACCACTTCGTCCATCGTAAATTTAACATTAAAATTTTTTTCAAGCTCGATCACTAAAAGAATGCCGTTCAATGAGTCCCACTCGGAGATTGTTTCCGGCGAGGAAGCATCGTCTAGGGCCTTTTCATCGATATTCAATACCCGCGCTATCAGTTTGGTCAGCTTTTCCATTCTTGTACGTCCACCAGTATCTCCTTTGTAAAATCTTTGTTAAGATCAAAGGTATATTCTTTTTTTTCTTCATCTTCCTTTGAGATCATGAATCCGCAGTCTCCCAGGAAATTTTCTGCCGGCTTGTTTTTTTTAGTGGGGATAAAGTATCCTTTTATCTTCTCCACCCCTTCTTTTTTTGCTTTTTTGATGATATGGTCCATCAAGGCAAATTCTACATTTTTCCCCAAGACCCTGCAGCTTAACAGGAAAGTGTCAAGATGCCAGCACTTATCTTCAAGGTCTTTTTTGATGATAGCTGCCCCGGTTAAGCCGTAATCGCCGAATCTATCTTCAACCATGATGCTTTCTATACGGCAATCGGCAGATTTTGATAATTCCTGCATCTCCTCTTCTTTATATCTTTTGGTAGTTAAGTTGAATTGGTTTGTTTTTTTAGTGAGCTGAGTTATGCGGTCTAAAGTAGAATCATCAGCTGGCCTGATGGTGACCTTGATATGCAGCTGTTTGATAAAGGCGTTCAAATCGGTCGTTTCTGATTCCAATAATGATCTTTTCTTCTGATCGACATACATCTTTCCTCGTTTTAGGTCTTCCTCAGTGAGGTGGAATAAGTTGAATTGTTTCAAGTTTTTGATGGTGGAAGGGTATAACGATACGTCTTCCGGAAGATCGATCACCGTTACTTCAGGGATAAGTTCGCGGACTAAAGCCCTGTTTGTTTTGTCGTCGTCTATAAAAATAAGGCTGTCCAGGCCGATATCCAATTCTGCAGCGATCTCTTTCAGGTTGGTAGCCTTATCCTGCCAGTTTACCTTAATGCAGGCAAAGTGGTCTTCCCGAAGCACCATGTATTTGTGGCCGCGTATAACTTCCATCGCATCTTCATAATTGTTTTTGCTATTTATGGCCAGTATGACTCCTCTTTCAAAAAGTTCAAGGATGCTTTTTTGAAAATCTAAAAATACCCTGCCTTCTTTATCAGGACCTAATTTTATCCCATCCTTGCCTTCTTCACCTACCACTCCGCCCCAAAGAGTGTTATCAAGGTCCAGCACCAAACATTTTTTATTTTTAGATGTTAAGGGGTAGATGTAAGACATGTATTCTGAGGCCAGGCCGATGAAGCCGTCCAAGGAGATCTTCATATCGGTGAGGTACATGATCTTCGGATCTGCCAAAGGATTAGGTATACGATGTGCACAAAAAGAATTTAACGGAAATGTAAATAAGCGATTATTGTTTTTACAGATGTCTCTCAACGCTTCATTTATCCTATATATTGACTCGGTCAGGCCCCATTCTTGTTTAGATTCTATTATTCCCCTGCTGCTGTAGGCGGGGACCAAAAAATCATTGATCACGATCTTGGCCTTGGTGCGTTCCTGCAGTATGGTAAGAAGTCTTCCGATCTCTTTAATTTTTTCTGTCACAAACTCTTTTCTTTGTTCAATGCTGTATCGGTAAGGGAAAGAAAAAAATTCACCTAAAAAAGATTCTGCATCCAATAGCAAAAAAATCAGGTCAGGATTTTGCCGGTATAATCCGCTGGCCGGATCGATGATCTCCTGCGCATATTGATTGTACGGCGCATTGTAATGGTCAATCCAGACCGATTCTTGGTGCGATTTAACCTTAATAATCTCAGAAAGGCCGTTGATAGTGAAATTTGAAAGGAAAGCGACCCTGAGCTCAGGCATAGAATTATCTTTTTGCAATGCTTTGCTTCTATTCAAGTAATCTGAAAAAGTGATCTGCTTTTCCATTTCATTCCTCGCTGGGCCTAATACCCCTCTGCCCAGCAGCGATCAGCGAGGAATGATTGAAAATCCGTCTAAAAAATCGCCGAATACCCCACAGCTCTTGCTGATAAGTAAGTCCCGAACGTAGTGACTGGATGCTACGGAGAGAGCGAAGCGAACGGTGGGTAGGCGATTTTAGGATTTTCATTTTATCATCGCACGGCATTTTTATGTTTAAGTATCACTGCATAATTGATGGGAGTGACGTCGCTGACTTTTGCTTGTTCCAGCGGCAGTATCAGTTCTTCCTTTATGTCAAAAAAAGGCTCGACCATCTCCCGTATCTCATCAACCGATCTGAAAAGGTAGATGTGGTCTATGTGCGCAAGCCAAACTACCGTGGTTAGAAATATCTCTCCATCATTTTTTAATAAATTCTTAAGTTTTAATAATAATTTTCTTGGATCATCCAGGTGTTCCATCAGTTCGCCGCAGATTATCTTGTCAAATTTATTGTTCTCTTCGATATCAAAAAGGTTCTTTTTAGAGATTTCTGCGCTGCGGTCGTTGTTGATGGAGATATATTTTACTGCAAAGTTGACAGAAAAGGTGCTGAGGTCAAAGCCTTTAAACGTCCATCCTTCATTTTTTTTCATAAATTCTGACAGGAAGAGACCTGTCCCGATCGGCACTTCCAGTACAGAGCCTCCGCTTTTCGATACGCAAAATCTTTCCTTGAAAAATTCAACAAACTTATAATGATTCAGCCAAAATGCTTGGGAGAACAATAGCCCATTCAAATACCTTCCGGGCATTATGTCCTTGTTCTCAAGGATAGATTTTTCAACTTCTTCAAAATTATTATATTTATATCTCCCGGTTTTCTCCAGTTCGCTCTGCAGGACGATGAACTCTATGGAAAGATCAATAAAATCTTGGATCGCTTTATCGTACAACCCCATATCTTTTTCACATATCTCAAACATACAGCGGCATATCTTTTTTGCGAAATCTGCATCATACCCCTCTTCCAGCAAAATACGGTGGACATTGGCAGTAGCAAAATTACCTTTTAATTTTTCAAGAGTATAAGTTAAAAGTTTATGGTCATCCATTAGCTTCAGACGTCTGGGTTATGTTTATCAAGCTATCCGGAAAATTTGCTTTTAAAGCTTATGAAACATTAAAATCTGCTTTTTCCACCAGTGAATACACTGGTGGTGAATCGGCGATTTCACTTAGATTGGGAAAAGCAGGGTCGGAAAACTGACCCAAGCGAAGTGAGCATGCAAGAAATGAAGGAATCACTTCATTTCTGCACAGAAATCAAATCGTTGTTTGATTTCTTGTGCCGCTGGTCTATTGACCAGCGGTGGTCAGTTTTCTTTGACTTGCCTTTTCCTCCATTTTTCATCAGTGAGGCCCTTGCCAAAAACCTACTGTTCTGAAAAAAAAGCTTCTAGTTCACTAGCTTTAAAAAGAGATATTTTAATGACAAATCATGTCTAATCACCTCGGTAAAATTATAAGGGGCGCAGGCCTGATCTTAACTGCAAATGTCATAGCTTCTTTGATAAGCTACGGTGCAAGAGTGGTGCTGGCACGTAAGCTGGGACCGGAAGAATACGGCCTGTTTGCATCAGTATTGGCATTTATAAGTTTCTTCCTTTTTTTTCGTGACCTTGGGCTAGGGACAGCTTTGGTAAATTACATCGCAAAATCCAGGGTCCAGGAAAAATATAACGGCATAAAAACGGCGATAGTGTCAGTTTTTCTGATGCAGCTTCTAACCTCTTCTGTTTTTGTCATCATGGCCATAATTTTCTCCGAATTTCTTTCAGTCCATTATTTTAAGGTCCCCGAATCAAGGATAGTCCTTTTGATCATGGTTATATCGGTGATGACCACTATCTTATACGGTATAATCAAAGAACTTCTCAATGCTTTCCAGAAAAACTTATTTTATTCTTTACTGGAGCCAGCAAAAAATTTTTTTATCTTTTTACCTACAATACTTCTCCTCCATTACGGTTATGGGATAATGGCTGCAGCAATCCCATATACTTTTGTCAGTGTGATCTTATTTTTTATATTCCTGCCTTTTGTGTACAAAGAGCTCTCTTTCTTTAAACATAAATTGGAAAACCTTAAAGGAACGACAAAAGAACTTCTTTTATTTGGCCTTCCATTGATGGCCGCTGACATCGGCGGGAAAGTTATAGGGTACACAGATACACTGATGCTGACCTATTACAGTTCCCTCTCCGAAGTAGGAATATACAATGTCATCCTTCCCAGTGCGCTGTTCTTTATCCAGATCAGCAGATCCGTCTCTGCGATAATATTTCCTATCTCCACCGAACTTCATCTCAAGAAAGACATGGCTAAATTAGCCCAAGGTATTTCGCTGCTGTATAAATATTGTTTTGCCTTGGTCATTCCGGTAATTTTTGCTCTTTTTGCCTTTGTTGATAAGTTTCTGCTTCTTTTCTTCGGCCAGGAATATGTTTCCGGAGCTTTAGCTTTCCGCATCCTTTTGGTCGGCTGCATGTTTTTCGTACTGACTTCGGTAAATAACGTGATCATCTCCAGCATGGGTCAGCCGAAGGAAGTGACAAAAATAGTTTTCTACTCGGCTCTCCTGAATGTGCTTTTAAATCTATTTTTTATCCCCTGGTTCGGCATCCAGGGGGCAGCAGCAGCTACGGCAATCGCCTATGCCCTTTCTCTGATCCTATCTGTGCGGAGGCTGGAAAAAGAGACGGGTGTTAAACCGCCATATCTGCATTGGGCCAAGCTGCTGTTAGCTGCTGCAGTGTTCGTGATGGTTATCCTGTATGCGATGAGGGTGCTTCATCTCAACTTCTACCTGGAAGTAGCTTTATCATTGCTAGCAGCTTCATTAGTTTACATCTTATTGTTGTATCTTTTCAACATAGTCGATTTTACTGAACTGAAAATGAACCTAGCAAAGGTGTTTAGGAGATAAAATGGTAAATTACGTCGGCAAGATATTACGGGGCTCGGGGCTGATGTTCGCCATGACTTTCATAGCAGCCCTGTTTAGTTACGGCACCAGAGTTATGGTGGCGCGAAAACTTGGGCCGGAACAATATGGGCTGTTTGCCGCAGTATTTACTTTTATCATGTTCTTTCTTTTTTTCCGTGATCTTGGTCTAGGGACAGCCCTGGTGCATTTTATCGCCAAAGCCAGAGTGCAGGAGAGGTATAACGATATCAAGACCGCGATAGTTTCGGTATTCCTGATGCAATTTCTTAGTTCTACTATTGTCGGTATTTTGATCATTATCTTTTCAGGTTATCTTTCTGTGCATTATTTTAAGGTCCCTGAATCAAAAACTATCCTCTTGATCCTTGTTCTTTATACCATGACCAGCTTCTTGTACACCTCGATCAGCAAGGCGCTGCTAAATGCCTTCCAGAAAAATGTTATTTATTCCTTATTAGAACCGGCCAAGAACTTATTTATCTTGCTGTTCACCTTGCTGCTGTTCCATTACGATTACGGGATCATGGCGGCGGCAATCCCCTATGCTTTTGTGTGCATAATCTTATTTTTTGTTTTTCAGCCCTTCGTGCAGAAAGAAATTTCTTTCTTCAAGCACAAAGTTGAAAACTTTAAAGGAATCACCAAAGAATTATTTTCCTTTGGGTTACCCCTGATGGCGGCAGATATTGGGGGAAAAGTAATAGGCTACACTAACACGTTGCTATTGACATATTTTGTCTCTCTTACGGAAGTAGGAATCTACAATGTGGTTCTTCCCAGCGCGCTGTTCTTTATCCAGATTAGCCGGGCCATTTCAGCGATCGTCTTTCCGATCTCTACCGAACTTCATTATAAAAAAGATACAAAAAGGCTGGCCAAAGGTCTTTCTTTGCTCTACAGCTATTGCTTTGCCCTGATCATCCCGCTCATCTTTACACTATTTGCCTTTGCCGGTTTTTTTCTTGATCTTTTCTTTGGAGCAGATTATGTGTCCGGAGCGTTAGCATTCAAGATACTTTTAGTGGGCTCGATGTTTTTTATCCTTGCTTCCGTAAATACTATCATCATCTCCAGCATGGGCGAGCCTAAGGAAGCAACAAAGATAATTCTCGTCTCAGCAGTACTGAACGTAGCATTAAACCTTATCCTTATTCCGATATACAGCATCAATGGTGCTGCCGTGGCAACCGCTCTGGCCTATCTTTCATCTTTAATCTTGTCTACCAGAAAATTGCTGAAAACATTAAACGTTCCAGCACCGTTTTTGTTATGGGGAAAGTTGCTCTTAGTTAGCTCAGTCTTCGTGATGACAGTTTTGTATGTTACGGAGAAGCTACATATCTATATCTATCTGGAAATAACCTTATCAGTTATCATCGCTACTTTAATTTATGTATTATTGCTATACCTCTTTAACATCATAGATTTCCGGGATCTGAAAAATAATTTGATGAAGGCTTTTATGAGATGAAAATTATAAGGGGATGAGGTCATTCATGGAAAACTTAAGGCAAAAATGAATAAAAATATGAATAAAAATATGGACCGAAATATGGACAAAAATATGACCAAAAATAAATATCCGGTTGAACAATTCAAATCATTATTTTCTGAGTTAGATAAGCAAAGAATCGGCTACTGCGTACTGCGTAATTTTGAATTTTTATTTGATGCCGATCATGCTTGGGAAGGATTAGATACAGTTATAGGCAAAGATGACTTTGCAAAAGCAAGGCTAATTTTAGCACAGCAGGGATTTACTGAACGCAAACCGCAATTTTCCTTGAAACATAAAGCCTTCTTTAAGCTGATAAACGGCGTAAAGATCAGCCTGGATGTACAAGTGGGCGGCGTATATTGGAATGATATGAGATATATCGATGAAAGCATCATTGCCAACCGTATAAAAAAAGATTTCTTTTATATTCCTGGTGACAATGAAAATTTTCTCATGCTCTTGGTGCATTCAATATTGGGCAAACGGCGTTTCAAGCCAAAGTATCAGCTGATAATGTCTTCCCTGTTGGAGCAGGGAAGAGTTGATGAACAAATTATCGGGGAGAAATTGTCAAAAATCTTTACAGAAAAGACTGCAAGGAAAGTTTTAGGGTTAGTGAAATCTAGAAATTTTGGAAAAATCCCTATCCCTTCGCTCTTATCGGTTTTTGTATTGAAGAGTTTTAGTCATCTAATCACCTTATCTGCCTTGACTTTACGCTGGATAAGATGGAAACGCCCGCTGCTGCCGTTTCCTTTGATAAGCATCGTCGGTCCAGATGGGGCTGGAAAATCAACTTTAGTTAACTCCCTGCGGGATTATTTACTTTGGAACAGGCGAAAACCGGTAATAGTATACATGGGGAGAGGAAGGAACCACATCTTGCCTTTCATGGGCTTGGCAAGGAAATATAAGAGTGCGGAAAAGAAGAGGGATAAGCTTGATACGCAGAATACTACTATTACTACTACCGCCACCACTACCACTACTAATAATTTTAAACGGAAAATTCTTTATTCTGTTTCTTCAGTATTATTTGTGACAGATTCATTATTGCGATATTGGCTGGTTATTTTTCCTCTGCGCATGCGTAAAAGGATAGTTATCACTGATCGTTACTGTACTGATATCATCCTGATGAAGAATGTGTCGTTATGGTGGAAAAAATTCATGTATTCCTTATTTCCAAAACCTACTTTGACCGTCTTATTGCACAATACACCTGAAATTCTTCATCAAAGACGGCCGGAAGAGACGATTGCAGAATTGGAAAGACAGATGGCGATTTTTAATCAATTAAATTACGATCTGCGCGTGGAAACGAAAAATCAAGAAGAAGACCAGCGTAAAGTCATTGATTTTGTGTTTGGGAAATTGCTGGTCGATTGGCGCTGAAAGAATCTTGATGCAACTATTGATGTAATTCTTGGTAAAGGTCAAGAAATTGCCGAGCAATTACCCTTACATCAAATTGTTTTGATTTAGCATATGCATTTTCAGTTAATTTTTCTCCAAGTTTAGGATCTTTTAATAATCTGGTAATCTGCTCTGCGATTGAGAAGACATCTCCCGGCTTAGCCATAAGAACATCTTTTTCATTCTCTACAATCTCGCGTAATTCTGGAAGATCAGTAGTCACGACCGGCGTTTTTGCCGCCATGCTTTCCAGCAGGCAGGAAGGATTGCCTTCTGTTCCGATCAGACTAGGATAAGCGAGCACGACCATATCCGCCATGCTGACATATTCTTCTATGGGGAGGTCTTCTAAGGTGATATTGATATATTTTTCACAGCCCAGCCGGCGGGCCATGGCCAGATATTTTTCTCTTTTTTCAACTGCATTGGAACGGATAGCAAAAATAAATTCTATCTCCTTTTTTTTAGGCTGGCCATTCTGACCCGTCACCAAAGGTATCACTAAAGGCACAGCCTTGATCAGATCATCAACTCCCTTTTCTTCCCGTATAGCGCCATAATAAAGGATTATTTTCTTTCCTTTGTAGCCGTGTTTTTCCTTCAAGGCTTCCCTATCCCTTGGTTTGAATTTTTTAGTATCGATAGGGGAGGAGATTATTTTTATCTTCTTTTCAATCTTCGTATTGTTAGCCATACGTTCTTTTAGCTTTTTAGTCGGAACAGTGATGCTGTGCACAGAATTCAATAAGCCGGAGAATAAGGTCCTCGCTATCCAGTGTTTTGAATAAGATTTGATGGTATGTATGGTTTTCGCTTTCGGAAATTTTCTTCCGGCTAAGAAGGTGTTCAAAACCAGCACGGGGCTGGAACTGAAGCCGTGGATGACATCAAAAGACATATTTTCTTTTCTGGAAATGGACCGGAGTGTTTTTCTACCAGAAAATATCTTCCCTTTATGCAATCGATAGATCTTGATCCCTTCTGCTTCCTCCACTTCTGGAAGCTGAGGATGTTTTTCTGCGCAGATGATAACTTTATGTTCTTGCTGGGCATATTCCTTAGCCAAAGAATGGATGGTGAGCCAGGTAGCTTCTTTTTTGTTGGTTAAAGCAGACGAAGAGACCAGAGCGATGTTCATCGAATTTAATTACCTTCTCTTTTTGTAATGAATTCCAATATTTTTTTGACACTGTCTTCGATGCTCATTTTTGAAGTTTCTAAAGTAATTTCCGGGTTTAATGGTCTTTCATAAGGATTATCTTTGGCGATGCCTATGAAGTTATTTATTTTTCCTGCCAATGCTTTTTTGTAATGTCCTTTGACATCGCGCCTGATACATTCTTCTAGCGAGGCGTCAATGAAAACTTCAACAAAGCTTTTTCCGAATAGGCTGCGCGCCTTTTGCCTATCTTCTTGGAAGGGGGAGATGATCGGTAAAAGTACAAAATCAGCTTCTTCCGATTTCTCTTCAGCTAAAATGCTCAATAGGCGATTATTCTCATGGATATCTTCCGGCTTAAAGCCCAGATTTTTGTGCAAGGTTGCACGGACTACATCGCCGTCTAAAATTTCTGCTTTTTTGCCTTGCTGTTCTAATTTTACTTTGAGTTTTTCAGCGATAGTGGTCTTTCCAGAACCGCTTAGCCCGGTAAACCAGAGAATTGTTCCTTTTTTTTGCTTTATGTCTTTTTTGTTGTTATTATCCTTGTTGTTATCATCATCATTATTATTATTATTATTATTATTATTATTATTATCGTGGTCCACGTTAAGTTTAGCAGTCTTATTTGTGATCTTATTTTTTCTTTGATAATATGTCCAGTAAAGTACAATGTAAATAACTGTCGTGACCAAGGCTATGATGTATTTGATGATAAGCGGAAATTGATGTATCAATAGGGCGTAAGTTAAGGCAATGATATTGGCTACCATAAATATGATAAACATCAACAGGCTTACACCACTGGTATCTTTTGATTTTACCGTCCTAATCATCTGCGGTATTATCATTATGGAAAATAAGAACGTGGCAGTCCAACCTAATATCTGAGTTAAATCAATCATTCTTCCCTAACAAAAACCTCTTCTTTGTTTTTAACGGCCTCCAAGATCATCTGGGAAATTTCCGGGCGCATGAACCAAGAGGGAGGGATTTCTCCTGCTTCAAACATCTTCCTAGCCTGTGTTCCGCTGATGGATATTTTGTCTTCTTCAGGATGGTTTGGATATTCCTGCTCATGGAGATGTTTTTTATTTTTTTCAGAATAAAAAACGGCATCGAAACGCACAGGTTTGATCTCTAATTCCGGAAAACGATTGAATATATTATGGGAAGCTTTTGGATGGTAGAAGTCGCCGACTCCGGTATGGTCTCTTCCTACTATAAAATGACTGCAGCCAAAATTTTGCCTGCATAAGGCCGTAAATAATGCTTCCCTTGGTCCGGCATATCTGGAATAGGTTGAAAAAGTTCCGAAAAGGACTTTATTTTTTGGGTAGAATTCCTTGATCATCATCTCATACGATTTAATGATGTATTGGGCATTAAAGTCTCCGGTCTTTTTCTTTCCGACTACCGGATGGACAAACAAGCCGTCGCAATGCTCCTGTTCCATGGCTTTAAGCTGGATGAACTCATGGCTTCGGTGAATTACATTCCTGGTGTGGAATCCTACTACTTTTGACCAGCCACGTTCTTCAAATAATCTTCTGGTCTGTTTTGGGGTAAGCTCGTATTCTTTCAACTCACTTTTTCTTCGTTTTAAGAGAGTGATTGAGCCTGCCAACAATATTGGGCCCATACCCATTATCACTCTTGCTCCTGGATGTTCAAGATCATAAGTGGAGTATAGCTTTTTTACTGTCTCTAATTTGTCGTAGGAATATTTTTCTTGCAGATGAAGGATAGCCATCACTTCATCATGGCTATCAAGCAGGGCTACCTTGTCTCCTACGGAAAGTTCTGCTGCTTTTTCTTCTGAGACGTCAAAGGTAATAGGGATAGGCCACACTAATCCATTAGCAAGCCGCATCCTATCCAATACTGAGTTGAAATCTTCCTGTCCCATGAATCCTTCCAATGGGCTGTAAGTGCCGATGGCGATCTGTTCTACATCTCTTTGCCGGTTCTCATCAAGTTTTATGGAAGGCAAAGAACGGAGATATTGCTGTTCTGGCATGATTTTTGCAATCCGGTCAACCAATTTTCCTCCATGCGGTGGTATCAAGGAAGAAAACATATTGAAATCCAAGAGATAATTTATCTTTTCCAATTTCTCTACGAATTTCTCTTCTTTGTCCCCAAACTCTTCCACGTTGATGATACTGGCATGTTTGATCAGAGAATTAAGCATGTTGATGCATGCCATAGGATATTTACCTATGGCGGTTTCTGCAGCAAGAGCTAAACCTTCCGCTCCATCAACGATGGTATTTATGACGTCATGGACCTCAGCCCGAGTAGGTTTTTTGTTATTCACCATGGTTTCCAGAAGATTAGTGGCGACAAAAACGCCTACTCCCTGCTTCTTTGCTTTATTGATTATTATTTTCTGAGTAAATGGAATTTTTTCTATAGGGATCTCTTTGCTTAAATCTCCGCGATCGATCAAGAGATAATCTGACTTACGGATGATCTCAGGTAAATTCTCCAAGGCATCGACACATTCTATCTTAGAAATGATCTTCATGGTGTTTTGAGTTGCACTGCGCACTTCTTCTACTGCTTTTCCGGAGCGCATGAAGGAAGCAGCGATATGCCCGATGCCTTCTTCTATCCCTATCTTGATGGATTGATAATCTTTGTCAGAAAGAGTGGGGAGAGTCAATTTACGATTATACACTGGGTCTATTATCACCGCTTTATTTTTTCCCAGAATTCCGCCGGTGATAGCTTTGGCAGTGATGTAACCCTGCGATAATGTAGAAGTGTCAGAAACACGAAGTATGGCCGTGTCAAAATCGATGTGGATCAAATCGCCTACTTCTAGTTGGCCTACCACTGATACTGGCTTGAGGTTAAGTTTTTCCTTATCACCGATGATCTCGGAATTGTAGATCTTTATTTCCTGGTTGTCTTCTAACTCTATGGTCGGAGTATTTAATTCAGCAGTTCTTACCTGCGATCCTTCCGTGTCGATAATAAACGGTATATCTACTTTTTTTGCCAGCCGGATGGCATTTTTGAGATATTCTATACTGGAATGAGACATGTTAACTCGCACAAAGTCCACTCCTTTGTCTTTTATTTTACGCAATGATTCTTCATCGCAAGTAGAAGGGCCGATAGTGACGATGATCTTTACTTTTTTTTCCATAGTATCCACCTCATATGGTTAGAATCGACTTAAAAATCAATTTAAAAGAGTTGTGCATTTGCGTTCAGATTTTGATTTTAGCGTTGAATCTAGTCATTCCACTGGTGTGCTCACCAGTGGTTCGCAAACCAGTTCCAT
>CAYIZT010000023.1:0-16647 GCA_964368095.1 uncultured Methanosarcinales archaeon | reverse complement strand
CCGATCTAATTTATTTCTTATTTATCTTTGGCAGCACTTTGAACGCAAACACTGCGCCGACAATGATAACTCCCCAGAATACTAATCCGCTGATAATTCTCAACGCAAACAAAATCATGTTTAATACCAATATCAAAACCGCGCCAATCCCGATCAACTTCAACAGATTTGCTTTTTCCATGAGGATCTCGATAATTGAGGTTACGATAATTTCTTGACCAGATCTTTTACAGAAAGCAACTGTTCGGTTCCTGAATCCATCTCTTTCAGCAATACTTTTTTCTTCTTTAATTCTTCTTCACCGATAATCGCAACATAAGGTATAGCTAAGGCATTGGCATACTCCAGATTCTTGGTAACTCCTTTTTTACCAAGAGCGAAATCTGCAGCGATGCAGTTCTTCCGCAATTCCTGTGCGATCTTCAATGCTTCATCGGTAACACCAATAGGGATCACTAATACTTTCGCAGGTGTTTTTTCTTCCAGCTTATTCTGTGTTTTCATCTGCTCCATTATGGGAGTGATACCTAAAGATACCCCTACGGCAGGAATTTCTCTCCCGCCGCCCATAAAGTTCCCGATCATCTGATCATATCGTCCGCCAGCGGCGATAGACGAGGCCACAGTGCTATTTTTAAGATAAACTTCAATGACTGTTCCGGTGTAATACGCTTGTCCGCGGGCAAGTGAAAGATCAAACTCCACTTCCTTTACCCCCATGATTTTCAGATAACCAAAGAGCTCTTCTAATTCTGCCAGCCCTTGTTTTCCTTCCTCATCCTTTATCTTTTTCTTCAGAGAGGAAACAGTCGCCCCTTTGGTCAAGAAAGAAAATACTTTATCACTTTGAGCTTTGCCATACCCGCGCTGCTTAAATTCATCAGCAACGCCGGCTTTTCCGATCTTATCCAATTTATCGATAGCGATCAATGCTTCTCGTACTTCGGAAATCCCAGATTGTTTTAGGATGCCATTCAAGATTTTTCTATTGTTGACTTTAATAATAAATTTAAAATTTAACTGCTTAAATACCTCACCTAGCAACGCGATCTGCTCAGCCTCAGCCAGCATTGAAGCCGTTCCAACCGTGTCCGCATCAGCCTGCCAAAATTCACGTTCACGTCCTGTCTTAATGGGGCCATCACGAAAAACTGGACCAGCTTGATATACTTTAAACGGCATCTTCAAGTTAGGATTTTGTCCCACAAATCTTGCTAAGGAAGTTGTCATCTCAAAACGCAATCCCAACTGCCGGTCTCCCTGGTCTTTCAGCTTGAATGTTTCTTTTAGTACATCGCTTTCTGCACCTGCGCCATATTTCGCTGCTAAAGTTTCAAAGCGTTCTAAGATAGGAGTTTCCAGCGGCGCAAAGCCGTATAATTCAAAGGTCTTGGTGATAGTATTGACTACTTTATTTTTGAGAATCTTCTCTTCCGGCGGTAAGTCCTTTACGCCCTTTGCTGATTGTAGTTCCATTTTAGTACCTCCTAATATCCATTTCTTTATTAAGGTTTTCTTGTGATAGGAATAGAGCTAAAGTAACCGCTTCTTCAGGAGTTTTAGCACTATAAATCTTCTGCCTCTTTCTTTCATCCAAATACTTGTTTGCAAGTTTATCGGCCCATCCGCCCGTGCCTTCAAGAACGATCACAGGGATATTAGCTTGATAAGCGATGGCAATTTCGGTCAGAGTTCCTGAGCCTCCGTTAAGAGCGATTATAACATCGCAACTTAAAGTTAAAACAAATTCTCTTCCGCCACCGCGATCAAGTCCGGTTGAGATGATTACATCTGCATCTTTCTCGAAGATATCTTTGCCTTTATTGTAAGTTATCCCGATAGCCAAGCCATTCTTTCTTTTTGTTCCTCGGCACGCTGCAGTTGATAAAGAGTCATAGTCTTTCTCTGCGCCAAATAACAGAATACAATTATTCTCAGCGATTAGTTCTCCTATCCTTTCAGCTAGTCTTTCTAATCCAACACTATAATCCAGATCTTGAGCAGAGCCCATTACTCCTATTTGTAATTGCCTCATTTTATTTTACCTCCAAAGAACTAATAGGCTTACCTATCTTTTCAACCAAGCAACCTTCGTCATTCAAAAGATCAAGAAGACCTTTATTGTAGTCTAAACATAAGCTCCTAACTTCCCACTCATACCGTAAAGGAATACTTGCCCACGAATTCAGATTTTCCCAATAAGGGATAAAATAATCTGGTTTTTGTGCTACTCTTCTACCGTCTATACCAAAAAAATCCCTCAGCTCTACCCATTCGTAGAACTGAAATAAGTTGAGTACGGTAACCTTATTATTGCGCCTTATCTTTTCTCTGGCTTCAAGCGAAGAATAGCCTAAAAAAATCTCAGCTATATCCAATCCTTTTTCTTTTAAGAAATCACATATTTCTAAAAGCGTATTTCCTTCAAAAGCGCCAACATCAACAAGATTTATCTGTTTATACTTTTGAAGAGGCATAAACTGTTCTTCTAAAGAAGGATTTCCGGGACGCTCCCCGATGGTCACTTTTTTTGTATTAGGATCAGTTACTCTAGTTATTTCAAGATAACCATCTGCATTTGGTGCATATACCCTATCCAGACTTATTAAAGGTAAATCTCTTGCACGTGCAACCATTTCTAATTCGGCCGAAGTAGTTATAGCATTAGTTGTGATCTTATTAATTTCCTCCGGAATGTACCGCCAGAATTTAGACAGGAAAAAGTCTTCCAAAATCCTAATATTCTCACGGATAAACGGACTTAAATTTAATCCTATTTTTCGTTCTAAAGTAGGAACTAAATCCTTACTGATAACATAAGAGTTGCCGGCGATGAAGACCTTGGCTAGCTACGCTAAAGCTACTTTGATATTCTTTACATTTCTCCATTTTGTCTTTGGTTATTTTCATTTTTCTTATTTCTCCCCGCTTAGAGCCCGAACGGCTTCTTGTATTTTAAGAGGGCCGCAAGCGAGAATTGAACTCGCTCCTAATGCTCCACAGGCATTGATGCTAAACCATTACACCATTGCGACCATAAATGAGAAAAACAATGCATGGGGCTTACGCCCTAACGATGATGGTAGAACATTAAATCATCTAGAAAGTTATTTTCATTCAAAAGGATATTCGGGCAACTAGAAAAATCACTGACAGTGAATACAATCAACTCGTGTAGTTGCTACCATAGCTATCTTAAAGAAGCATTTTTATTTAAATCTTTTGTAAAAAAGAGGGCGGCCACCGAGAATCGAACTCGGATCCAAGGATTTCAGTTATTTATTAACCACAGTCCTTTATTCTAGCCGTTGAACTATGGCCGCCAATAAACATTTCTTTCCACCGGATAATTTTATTTAAATGTTTCGGACTGTTCCAGCCAATTTTCTCTTCATAATGTTTAAACTGAGCATAGCCATTAAGCATTAACTGGGTTTCCTGTCGATTACGGTAAAATCGCGGAGAAAATCCTAACATTTTAAGAATTTCTGCTATCTCTTCAATCATTCGATTAGATTTTTGAGTAATAGTAACGCAGGGATAATAATTTCCTTTCCCAGATTTATACAAAAATGCTACAGAACCATCTGTATCAAAAAAGCCTCGGATAAATGCACAAATGATTTTCTCATCATTTACCTTAATGATATCGGGGACAACCAAGTTATCCTTTCTTCCCGGCTTAATTCCTAAAACTTTAACCTTAAATTCCCAAAGTGCAAGGGAACTGAGCTCAAAGCCAATAGTATCGCTATAGTTTTTTATGTTTATGTCTATGTTATAAAGAAATTTATACAAATATTTTAGATAATCAATATAATACCATTTCTCATCGACTTTATGACCTTTTAACCGATACTCGTATTTCTTAGAAGAAAGAAAACCGTCGCCGAGGTGTATGCCTATTTCCTCAGCGAGTGAAGGAGTAAGATGAATAGGCAGTATAATTCCTTTCTTCAAATCAAAAATACTCCGCCTTACCTTGGAAATATCTAAGCGTAAGTCTTTATTAGGAAAAGTAATGTTTACTTCTTTAATTTTAATCCTAGAATGACCAAAAGCTGACTGGTTTTTTATCTTACTTTGAACTTTCCAATTTATCGGTTGCATGTCAATCACTTCTGTGGTTTCTATAATAAAAACACAGAGCATTCAGAAAAAGAAGCAATTCTGCAAAACATACAAAAAATGTTTAGTCTTTGACTACCTCAACGAGGGAAACATTTTTGTGAAACGCTTTGCATCGCTTCTTTTTTATGGTTTATTTTTGGGTCTCTTTATATAAGTTAGCCATGTCTATCTAGTTACTGGAGATCAAACTAGTTTCTCTTACGAATCATATACTCTATCCAAAAAGCAAAAAAGATATAACTAAAAGCAATCACAGACAGCAGTAAAGGAACTTTTCCGTTTGTAGAAAGCTCTTGCGCCATTGCCACAACAAAACCACCTGCTGCTCCCAGGATTATTAGTTCAAAACTACGCTCATACCATCTTAAATTTTCTGCATCAGCCGCCATAATAAACCTAAATCAGCTTCTATTTTTTAAAGATTTGCACCTAAATCTGCCTATATCATCAGTACTTTCTGCCTTCGCTTGACTTTTACTTTAACCGATTTTGTATATCCTATAAAATCCCCGCCTGCCTGCAGCGGAAATGGCTTTTCGCTATTCATTACAAATTCCTTCCCTTTCAACGCGATCAAAGGCGCTTTTGCTAAACCCATCTGGCTTAAAAAGATAGCCCAGATACGGAGCGCTTTGTTAAAGAATGGCGCATGTGTATTCACACAGGCCATCCCGAGAATATAACGGTCGTCTTCCTTGATAGTTCCCAGCAACGATCTCATGCCAAAGCCTATGTACGGCACTTTTCCGACAATAAGATTTATTGCATTTTGCCAATGATATTTTCTGGCATCGACGGTACAGATCAAGTCATACCTTACTTTTTTTCCGAAGATTACTTTTAACGCAGCAGAACAATAATCAGCAAAAGAATGAGTTTTCTTCCTGATAGCGCCAACCACTTCCGCATCTGCGCCGACACTTAAAAAAAGGGTATCCCTTTTGCGGCCATCCCATTCTAACTCAACCACGTCGAGAGAGACCTCTCTAAACTTAAACCTGGAGCGCAGGTATTCAAATCTTTTTCCCCGGTAAAAAAAAGAATATAAGGCATTCCCTGACCCTAACGGAAAGAAGCCTATATTTTTGCCTTGCAAGGGCTTATAATTCAATGCTGCTTCAAACGTCCCATCACCGCCGGCGATGATAATATTCTTGATGTTTTGAATATTTTTGTCTACACCTGAAAAAAGATTTTTTCCAGACAGATAATAGATGGGAGCATTTCTCCGCCTCGCGAAAATACCAAGCAGATGACGGCGATATTTGTCTCTATATCCTCCTGATTTCTTATTAGCCAGTATAACTATCGGCTCTTTTCCGGCTATTTTTCCCGACGCCCGCCTGGTACGTAATCCTTTCAGATATACATACCCATAATGAACGATAGAAACAATGCCCAAGGCCAGTATCACCGCTGTTAAAATGGAAATCACTAAAATAAATGATCTTTCTAAAAGAACAAAAACGCTTTTGGCTAAGACCATGAATACTAATACAAATTGCAGCGCAGTGATGTTTTTCCCGTACCACTCTCCCCTGATCACTACATCGTCACGGGAAGCTATCATCCTTATATAACTGATTATGATATCGCGCAGTAGAAAAATACTAAATATCAACTTAGAAAAATCTTCTTGTAGAACAAAAACAAATAAAAGTGTTAATACGACAATCTTATCCGAGAAAGGATGCAAAAAAGAAGAAGCCATCTTTTCCCTTCCAGCGATCTTTCCTGCGATATCGGTAAGCACTGTGAACAACAGGATAGCGATCGCCAGCAGCATAAAAAAAGGAGTGCCATTCCACACTAAATAAAGCACCAACGGCAGTAAGACCAGATGCAATATCGATAAGATCTGGGAAAGGTTCATACGAAAAGAAGAAAAGTAGAAGTTAAAAAGGTTTTGGGTATTCTACACGGTCGCATCATCTAACTACATATCCATCCCGGGATTTCTTCTACCCATGATCTCTTGCTTCTTGCCTAAGATAACATCATCAATCCGCAAAATCATCTCGGCCACTTCTGCTGCGCTGCTAAGCGCTAAAGTCTTGACTTTCAATGGTTCAATCACTCCTTCTGCCCAGGCATCCATCACGCCGCCGGTAAATACATTCACCCCTGCTCTGGATTGTCCGTTATCATGCGCAGCCCGCAATTGGGTAAGCACGTCGATCGGATCTAGACCTGCATTTTCTGCTAAGGTCCTTGGAATTACTTCCATCGCTTCAGCAAAAGCCTGTACTGCTAACTGTTCTCGCCCGCGCAACGTTCCAGCATATTTTCGTAATTCCTTGGCCAAAGCCATCTCGATCGCACCTGCGCCAGCTACCACTGCGCCATCTCGCAATGCCGTAGCGATATCGCCCAATGCATCGGTAACCGCACGTTTAATCTCCTCCACTACATGCGTAGTGCCTCCTCGCACTAAAATAGTGACCGCTTTGGCATTAAGACATCTTTCAACAAAAATCATCTCTTCAGTGCTGATCTTTTCTTCACGCACCATGCCAGCAGTTCCCAAATCTGAAGAACTTAGCTCCTTCCAGCTGCTGACTATTTTTCCGCCGGTCGCTCTGGATAATTTTTCCATATCGCTTTTCTTGACTCTGCGCACGGCAAAAATACCTTTCTTGGCCAAGAAATGCTGTGCCAGATCATCTATACCTTTCTGGCAGAATAAGACCATTGCTCCAGTAGAAGCGATAGTTTCTACCATCTGCCGTAATGTTTTCTCTTCCTGATCCAAAAAAAGGTTCAACTGCATCGGATCGGTGATCTGGATCTTAGCATCGATTTCCGTATTTTTTATTTCTAAAGAAGCATCTAGCAATGCCACTTTGGCATTCTCGATCTGCTGCGGCATGGAGGCATGGACTTTCTCTTTATCCAAGACCAATCCTTGTATCAATTCACTTTTTTCAACGCTTTCACCGACGATAGTCTCAACCTTGATATCATCTAAATCTATCTTTCCGTGGACCGCGACATGTTTTACCGCCAGCAATAACAATTCAGCAAGAAATTCTTTATTTGTCTCTGCACCTTTGCCCGTCATGGCGGTTATAGCAATATTTTTTAGCACATCTTCGCTTTCCAGAGAAACTTTCTCTCCCAGCTGCTTCAAGATCAGCTGCGCTTGTATCTCTGCTAAACGATACCCTTTCGCTAAAACAGTGGGGTGGATCTCCTGATCCAGCAGATCTTCTGCTTTTTTCAGCAACTCACCGGCAATGACCACCGCGGTAGTAGTTCCGTCGCCCACTATGCTTTCTTGGGTTTTGGCGATTTCCACCACCATCTTGGCTGCAGGATGCTCAATCTGCATCTCATCGAGGATAGTCACACCATCATTGGTGACAATGACCTCGCCGGCAGAATCGACAATCATCTTGTCCATCCCTTTCGGGCCTAGGGTAGTGCGAACTGTCTGCGCCACTGCTTTCGCTGCCGCGATGTTATTTCTTTGCGCTTCCTTGCCGGTGGTCCGTTTAGTCTCTTCCGGCAGGATAAAAATAGGCTGGTAACTATTATTGTTATTATTAGACATTAATAAGCTCGGCGAAAGTGCTTTTATAAAAGTTATGAAAGACTTTATCGATAATCCCGATTACCTCTATTTTCCCATATCAATAAAAAAAAAGGCAGAATTTCTGCAAAGTCAGATCTTTCTTCGTCTAAGCCCATAAAGACCCAGAAGCAAACCTAGCCCCATAACACTATTACCGGACTGTTTTGGCGAAAACTGGCAGGAAGCAGAATCAGAAGGTTCTGCGCTCTGGACAACCGGTACTGCCAAAGGATACTTCTCCCGCAAATTTTTGTATTCGGAGTCGATCCATTCTTTTTCTAATGTAGGAAGACTGTAGATAACGCTATAGCCGCATTGCCAGCCGCCTCCGACTAATTCTGCAAGCCTTGACGCAACTCCTGTCAACTGCACTTTCCCATGCGAATAAACATAAATCGGTCCTCCTGAATCACCGTAGCAGGCGTTGCCCTTAGTAGGATCCCTTTCGCCTACGATTATTTCTGCTTCGTTATGATATCCCGTAATTTTCCAAAAAGAATCATAGTCATCATAATGTCGACCGTAACCAGCAATAGTGACGGTGTCTCCTATTGCCAATGCCTCTTCAAACAATGTATTCGGCAACAGCTCTATCGGTTCTGCATCGGCAATCTCACGTTCCAGAAGCAGCAGAGCAAAATCGTGATGATTTTCCGTATCAGCATAATCATCATACTTCGGATGTCGTGTTGCAGCTACAACATGATGCAGATACTTATTGCATGGATCTCCTTCTTCACAATATTCATTGAATGTTTCATTACGTCCATGAAGAACATACTCTGGATCATAATAGCCCAAGCCATTCGTTTCTGAACCATCGGGGCTGATACAGTGAGCGGCAGTCAACGCTAAATCTTTCCGGATAAAAGAAACGGTACAGATTGCATCCATACCGCCATCATCGACATATGCGCCAATCGCGGGAAAATTCTCAGAAGATCCCTCATAGCCATTTAGTATTAAGGTCTTGCTTCCCGGACCATCGATAGGATCAGCAACAGGGACAGCACAACCATATAAGGATAAGGTAAGCGCCGCTAAAGATTTTCCGAGAGATGGCGACGATCTGCTCTGGATATCAGAAATACTTCGTATCGTTTTAGGTTTCATAAAAAATTTCACCCCGCAGGCCATATAAATTAATTGCTTATAGAGAACATATACCAAAGGACATAAATTTTCAAAGAAAATTTAAGCCCTTTGTATATACAAAAGGCACAAAATTCTGTTCGGAATTTTGAGTCTTTTGACATATACCTATGACCTCTCCTTTGTACTAGCATAATCTTTATTAAGCGAAAACTCCCTGAACGCAGAAAGGGAAGCTTATGGCGAGGATCATTTTCTTAGGGACGGCGGGAAGTTCTGCAGTGGTCAGCAAGCAGTTGCGCTCTTCGGGCGGAATAGTCATACAGATAGGAGACCTGCAATTTCATATCGATCCAGGTCCTGGAGCATTGAATAAAGCTAAAGAGTACGGCATAAATGTCCACAACACCACTGCTATCCTAGTTTCGCACAATCATGTCAATCACTGTAATGACCTAAATGCAGTCGTTGATGCCATGACGCACGGCGGTATTGAACATCGAGGCATCATCATGGCCAGTAAATCAGTATTACAAGGATCAGACAAACATCACCCTTTCTTGACTAAATATCATCAAAGCTTAGTTGAAAAAATAATCCCGGTCGAAAAAAATCATAAAGTGGGCGTGGAATTAGTGGAGATACATGCCTTGTCCGCGGAACATACTGATTCTACTGCAGTCGGATTCAAATTCTTCTGCCCGAATTTGACGGTCGCCTACACCGGAGATACCCAATTGACGCCAAAATTATTAGAAGAATTGATGGGCACAGATCTATTGATCTTGAACGTGCCGCATCCTGCTGAAAGTGGTACTGGCATGAATCTTGATGTCAACGCGGCTGTGCAGATCATTTCCCAAGTAAAACCCAAGATGGCCATTTTAACTCACTTCGGACTGCAGATGTTAAAAGTAGATCCTATTTTACAGGCGCGTGAGATTCAGCGTACGACAGGTATACAAACTATTGCTGCTCATGATGGATTAGCCATCAGCCCGGGAGGAACAGTCTACCATTCTCCGGTAAAAGGATTTGATTGAGAGAAGTATGCCGGCAAACTGCAGGCATGGATGTTTTAGGAGGGATTAAAATGACCACAAATTTTGATGAAAATAAAAAAATGTTCCCATTAGAAAAAATACTCACGGCAAACGCTCGAGATTATTGTGAATCTGTTGGCAAGGCACTAAGTGAGTACGAGATGAGAGGTATAACAAATGTTTACATCGATAATTTCCGTCGGATGGTGCCAAGAGAAGCCAAGGTTGTCGTTGATTATAGACAGACTGGCAGAGATTATGTCAGTGGAACTGCGCTTATTCCAAAACAAAAATAAACCTTTTATTTTTTATACAAAATACCCAATCGCCCACACTACCCCTAATGCCACAAAACATCCGGCAGAGATGAAGGGCATAGCCGGATAAAACTTGTTCTCTTTACCATTAAAAAGCAACACTGCTAACCCTAATAATGCACCAAAAGGTATCACCAAGCTCTGCCATAATCCCATCTCTTTCAATACTACTCCTGCGAAGATCAGCGGAAAACCTATGTCTCCTCCGCCGAGAATTGCTGTCCTTACTTTTTCCGCTTTTCCCCTCATTATAGTTTTAGCTTTTCCAAATTTTCCTAACTTATATGGCAGCATCAATCCGGCAAAGACTTTTGCCTTTGCCTGCGATTTAGCTAAAGCGATCATGTGCTTTGACTTCCATACCGCATAGGCATCATACCCGGAAATCAACAACAGCAGCACTATCACGGAAAATAAATTGAATAGCGGCACAAAAATCGCCGCCAATCCCCCGTATATGAACAATTCAGTTATATTGTGCACAAAGACATTAGGCCTGAATACTTTCCACAACGCAAATACGCCTGCTAAAATAAAAGCAGCCATGGTCGGTAAAAATGCATTCCAGGCGATGGTCAAGGCAAAAAACGCAGCCAGTAAAAACCAAAATTTCAAAACCCAGGTCAGATTATATCGCATTAAAAAAAACAAAAAACCAGTTCCGATCAAGATTGCTAGTATGATCGGAAAAAAAGATGTTTTTTCTTCTACTGGCGGACGTTCGCCGATGGGTAAATCCTTAAACTCTATTTTACCTGTCTCTGCGCTTTTTGTAACATCAATGTAATTGTATAAGATAGCTATGCCGATGAATTGCGCCAGAAGGAAAATCCCCAACATGATTAAGGTCATGGTTAGGTTGTGCTTCATATCAAGAAGGAAGGAAAGATAGTTTATATTATTTGCTTAATTTTCAAAGCCAACATATTCTTGATCAACTTTTTCTTTCGCCAATTGTTCCCTCATAGACTTGCTTCTTCTAACAAATTCTGAAAACAACGGCACTTTAATCGGAACAGCAAACTTGGTAAACACGGAACTCACCAAAGCTTCCCCTTTATCCAAAGAAGCGATATTTCTATTATCCTGCGATAGATCCTGTGGAGAGGATTCAATCACCGCCTGGCGCTCAGAACCCATCTCAATACCCAGAATTATCTTTGTGTTCATATTGGCAAGTATCGGTTTCGGAATCTCTGAAGGCAGCTGGGTTATGGCGATCAAACCGACTTTAAACTTCCTTCCTTCCCTGGCGATGGTGTCAAAGATATTGCTCCCCTGCTCCAGCACGTTTTTTCCTAAAACCCGAAGCGCTTCCTCTAACACTACTGAAACTACCGGCTTATCGTCAAGCTTTCCTATCCTTTTGTAATATTTGTACTTGTCAAAAATCTCATTTGTGACCAAACTTCCAATCAGGATCTCCACCGCGCCGGAAAAATAACTTGTATCGATAATAACCATCTTTCCTTGTTCCAGATCTTGGCAGATCTCAGATAAAGTATTTTCCCCGGCAACCGTATCAAATATACCTTGGCAAGAAAGCTGTCCGTTATCAAAATCCAATCCTAATAACGAGATCAGCTTCCTCTTGACTACTGCGATGGTATCCTCATGAAAACGCACATTTTCAACTCTCTCTTCTTTCAATAGATAAATGATCCAATCTTGACCAAACTTTTTGTGATAAACCTGCATGCACTGTCGCTGCGGGTCAGTCAAACTTATCGCTCCCTGGAAATGATCCGGCTTCAATTTATTGATATTTATTTTCAATGTTCTCGCCCCGGCCGGAGGCTTGACCGGAGTATAATAGCTTACCCGAGCATATGCAGGATGATCTTTCAACCCTAACCCAGTTCGGCCATAATACTCATCGTGCGGATCTAATACCAGCATGCCAGCATAATCCTTTTCCAACACATCCCACAAGATCGTGCTCATCAGATTACTTTTCCCTTTCCCGGTGCTTGCAGGGATCAATACATGATGGCTTAACACTTCCTTTCCCGGCAGTAGAATATCGAAATCAAACTCCTTACTGCCGCTGCGCAATTTTCCTAAAAATAAAGGATGTTGCGGTTTAGTGATAAAAGAAAGATCTTCTCTGGTAATCTCCCGCACTGTTGAAAAAAAAGAAGGTAATTTTTTACACATCTTGCTGCCGTTTGACAGAGTAAGGATCGGTTTCAATAACGCCAGCTGGTAATTGCGCAGTTTTTCATCCATGATATTAAAATTCCCTTCTTCCAGATTCATGCCCGCGACCATCTCTAGATTCTGCTGAGAGATCTGACTGCCGTACATTAGATCATACACTTGGAGGATGAATTTTTCTTGTACATTATCGATAACCACTAGTTCCCCTATTTCCAGTGAAGAATCTGCCTTGACTCTGGCGATTATTTTTGAGAAATCTCCGGAAACTACCTGCCCTTTAGCCATAGTAGGATGACCGGTTGATTACTTTTAACTATTTGGATACTGTAAGACAACAACCTAATGTAATAAAGTCGCCCGCCTAGGCTAAGAGGTGAAGGGGTTAAACTAAGCGAGGCGGAGCAAACAGTATAGCAAACAAAATCTATCAGAAAACAAAGATTTTCTGGGAGATTCAGGAAATTTTAAAAGAATTTCCGTTATCTTTATAAATATCCGCTATTCCAAGCCATCCATGGAAGCAACAGTCGTAAATTTCAGGCAAGGAAGACATCACATCCATGAAAAGCAGATGGTGGTCAAAGTAGCTGATTCTGCTGATGCCGCTGCTAAATTAGTGGGCAAAACTGCAACCTGGACTTCTCCCGCCGGAAAAGAGATAAAAGGGAAAATTACTGGCCTGCACGGAAGGACCGGCAGCGTTAAAGTGCAGTTCCTTGAAAAAGGGTTGCCTGGCCAAGCCTTGGGCAAGAAAGTTAAAGTTAATTGATTTATTACTATTTAGTGAACATTTTGGTAAATTTTATAAAGAAGTTATTGGTTTTCTTGGTATGTTTTCAAAAACTGCTTATTTAGAAATATTAGGCCTTACTCTACCACTAGATTGGAATCAAGAATATTATGATGATGGTTATAGAAAAGATTTAATTAGATATGCTCTCGATTTAAAACTTCATCCTGATATGGATTCCGCCATTAGAGAAGCTTGGGTTAAAAAATACAACCAAGATTACAAGGAAGCATCTGGAATCACTCAATCTGTCGATAAATCTTGGCTCTGGCTATTAAGAAAAAAAGAAGTTCACATAGCCTATCATAGATTTGAAAATGTTGTGACCCAGGATTTTGTCCGAGGACGGCAAGAAACGATGGCTTTGGACGCATTTGATCAGTCAAAAAGATTAGAGGATGCCTTAATGTACACCCACGGTTTTTCTTTTTTAGGAATAGAAACCAGAAGAATTCCAGATGTGGGCGGCATTTATGGATTATTAAAAAATAATTATACAGTAGGAGAAATAGCTCGGCACGGAAATTGGCAGATAAGAAACTCCTTAAAAGACTTCTTGGCTCGACAAGGGCGTAAGAAGATAGCTCGCAAAGAAGGAGATGGGCATGACCGCATTACTAATCTTGCATCTAACAGACATTCACGATGATTGGGAAAAATATAAGATTATTATTCAATACATTACCGGTAAAAAAAGATAGTGAGTAAGCTGTTGATGCTGTTTTTGTCAATGCGCTCTGAGCTTATTGCTCTGTTCTTTGTGAAGCTGCTGCTGGTGATGATTGCACTTCTTGATGTTCGACGAAAGCATCAAGAGCTTTTATGATAGCACCGCAGATGCCGCGTATCCCTTGATGTCCGGTTACTACACCATGGATGGCAGCCAACTCCCGCTCCCAGTCTGGTGAATCATGCTTAGGCAGGGAAATGCTTCTTGCTGTCTGTAAAGCCACGCCTGAATGGGTAAATAAATTATCAAATACTTCGTAAATCTTCCCTTTTTCTTTCCTTCTTAGATATCGCAAACTTCGTACTGCCAGTTTAAGATTCTTTTTCATAAGCTTCAGATGCTTTTCTGCTTTATCTACTGCAATTTTCCGCTGCTCAGGAGTTCGTGGACTCCTGTAAAGAGCATTGATAAGGCCTTCACATGCATCGACAGCGCTGATCAAATACGACTTTGGCTCACTTACTTCTCGAGCACGTCTGGCTATCGCTTCCTTAGCTTTTTGTTTTTCAAGCATCCCGCCTATTGATTTCCTTAACGTTGCGCCGCCTTCTTGCCATTTCTTCTCAGCTTCTTCACTGTTCCCTCCGGCCAGAAAGAACTTAACAATGTAATATATGATCATGATACTGGCAATATACAAGGCCCAAGCGATGAAATTAGCCATGGTGCCTGCGACGGAAGCATTTGGAGAAGAGCCAATCACGCGCACTTCATTATTCATGGCGCTCAGGATCCAAAATAAAAGCATGGAGATAAGTAATTTCAATATCGCTGTTCCTTTGGTTTCCGGTAGGCTATTCTCTTTATCATCTTTCCCCGGGATACTCCATAAAACAAACCATAAACCCACTATAGGTGCGCCAATCAATAACAGGCCTACTGCCGTAGCCCAGCCTGCTCCTACTGCCAATATTGCTGCTGCAGGAAGGAAAATTGCAGAGATGGTCGCTAAAACTCCGGCTATAACCATAGCATGATTCCGCTTCAGGAAACTTAATGTTCTTTTTCCGCCATCTGCTGCACCGGCTCCTAAAACTGACATTACCGAAAAGAACAAGGTGAAAGTCAATAGCCAAATAAGAATTCTGGTGAAGGGCACAAGACCTTCAACACCGATGAAAGACAAACTGCCGATAGATAATACCCTATTCCAGACCCCGCTTATAACCTCTAATGGTCCGGCAGCAGAAACGAAAGGAAACGCTAATAGTAAAGATAACATCCACATCTTTTTCATAGACGAGAGAATAGATTAGAGATATATAAGTTTTGCGGGAGCGCAAGCTCTGTCCTGAATGTAGTTAGCATCAATACACGAACGATAGAATCGATATAAGAAATGATTGCGGAAGGGGTTGTCCCCTGCGGGAGAGAACCGCATTAAAATTACCAATATTTAAAGTGAGTCGATGCTAACCAGAAGTGAAGCGGAGATTCAGGACAGAGCCTGAAGCGGAGATAATAGTAATAGAAAGAGATAGAAAATAATTTATTTAAACAAAGAGTTAAGCTTCTGCATCTCAACTACTAAAGCACGTTCTGCAGCAATAGCTTCGTTAACCGCTTTCAGAAGTGTGTCTTTTTTATCCTTGATACCATTATCGTGAGCACTAGCTGGTATTTTTAAGTTTGCATCAAATCTTCTCATTTTTTCCAAGACGATGTTATTGAAAACTTCTATCTCTTCAACCATCTTATTTACTTTCGCCTGGATTTCTGGATTAAGTCCGGCTTTCCTCAAATCATTTTCCAGGCTTTCTAATCTCCTATAAGCTCTGCTTTCATCACGCTTTGCAGTACGTTCGCTTGAACCGACTGTTCTCTTTAAATCTGCGTCGCTATTTGCTGCCTGTACATCTGTCTTCAGTTTTTCCAGAGAAACATATTTTTTCAATTCAAATTTCTCTTCTTTTTGTTCCCCGCGCCAAAGCCTTTTCACGCGATCAGCAGTCATCTTAAAATCGCCTTTAATCCCGCCTCTTTCAGCCAATTTGGAAAAAGGTTCTCCTAATTTTGATCCTATTGCTGAACCTGCGCCATGGAAGTTAAAGAATCTCCATAATTCTATCAAGAGCATAAAGACCAATATGGTAATTCCCCAATTTACAAACGATAATATTCCCAGGGCTAGTTCTTCAAGGACCATTTTAAATTAAACCACCCGCATAATTTTTAACTGCAGTTAAAACAAAGATTAGTAAAAGCAAGAGAACGATTCTAATTCCAATTCCGCCTCGCGTGTCGCCGGGAATCATCCTGAATAATACTAACCCGCCAACTATTGGAGCGCCTATCAATATAACCGAAATAATAGTTGAATAGGCTGCGCCAATCCCTACCAATACTGATTGAGGTATGAAGATTACTGACATGATTGTTAAAACCAAAGAAACGGCAACAGCTATATTTCTATTTTCATTCAAGCCGGGAACTGCACTTGCACCCATGAAAAGTAAGGCAAATACCAAGATTCCTATCAAAATTCGCATCAAAGCGATTAAATTATTTTCATAATCACAAAGACCTACGCCAACCCCTCCGCGCTCACATAAAAATCCTAAAGAACCTATACTCAAAATGTTATCCCAAATATCTGGACCCGAAGGACCTGGTGCAGGCGCACAAGAAGTTATTAACAAAAGAACCAGTAATATACTGAATATTCCTACTCTTGTCCACCTCATACCGTCAAATAATTCCTAGACCTTATTAAACTTTTCTGTAAGCCGGTCTTATTAAATACTGTTCTCCTAAAGGCTCTGTCCGGAAAAGAATAAAAGTGTATACTGAGTTTGTAGGTTATGACACAA
>CAYIZT010000022.1:0-16659 GCA_964368095.1 uncultured Methanosarcinales archaeon | reverse complement strand
ATTTCTTGTGCCACCAGTCTATTGACTGGTGGTGTCCCGGAGTGATTGACTATTTCAATTTAGGATTTGCCCACTTTTAAGATAGACAGACTAAAAAATTGTAATTAACATACGCGCTTATACCTTAAATATTTCATTCAATTCATAAAGCGATTTTTTAATGTGGTTTTTTATAATCATTTTGATTAAGAGCGAATCTATAATTGGACCACCTAAGTAAAGCGGGACTTTATATTCAATAGAAACAATTAACAGCGTTTGTTCACCTATCTTTTTTACATTCATCGATGAATCAAATTTTATCCCAAATAATTTGCCTGAATAAGCAACCTGTTTTTGTTCTTCCCAATCTATAATTTTCTCTGTTGATTTAAACTTAAATGGGCCTAATTTTCCATACCATTCATAGCTCGCGCCAATTCCCGTAGCATTTGGGCTGGTAATTTTTCCATAAGCGTAACCGTAAACGTATTTAGAGAAATTTTTCGGTTTCGTTATGAAATCCCAAACCTCTTTAAGTTTGCCATCGAGTATGGTTTTTTGATTTATAATCCCCATATCTATCACTATTTTTTAACCGATACAGCAATAAAAAATGTACCCAAATTTAGATTTTCCACTTCAACATTTCCAAAGATTTCTTTCATTTCTTCTGGAATGTTTTTAGAAGGGTCCCACGCTGCGAATTTCGAATAAATCAGTTTGATAAGTGGATTTAAAATTTTTAAAAATCCGGTAAAAAGACGCGCATCACAAACAACAAATTTTCCTCCGTGGCGAAGAACATCGTGGCATCTGTCAATCGCTTTTTTCCAGTCGGGAATGGCGCTAATTCCAAGAACACTTATAACCCCATCAAAATTGTTTTCAGTTATTTTAAGTTGTGCTGCGTCACCCTGAACCAACTTTATATTACTCCAATCATTTTGTTTAGATAACCGTTTAGCAGCATCAAGCATTTCTTGACTATAATCAAAACCGAGAATAAAGCCTCCTTTACCAACTGCTTTAACTAGGTAAGGAAAATTTCTTCCAGAACCGCAGGCAACTTCAAGGACCTTGCCTCCTATTTTTAAGTCCAGCTTCTTAACCGCTCTGCTTCTTATGGCCTTTGCCCGCCCTAAAAATGTAATTGTATCCTGCGCACTATAAAGAGAAGAAAATTTACCCCAAAAAGAATAAACTTTCTTCACTTTTTTTAATTTTTCATCGCTCGTATCATATGACATTTTTATTCTCGTTGAGGATCTAAACCATGCAGCTTGCTGCGGTTGAGAGCTTTATTTAGATAAGTTTCCAACAGTATATCCAATACTATAGCCTAATCCAGTTTCTATTGCTCCAACTACGGCTCCAACAAAGCCACCTTTAATAACAGAAGCGAGATAACTGGTATTATCTTTGTCAATAATCTCTTTTACTAATCCTAAATATCCACCTATCTCTGCATGGATAAATGTTGGAGCATATTTCAAAGAAGCATCAATCACTTCGGAGGGCATGAGGATCCCTTGAGAATCGCAATATCCCTTATATGCGCCAGCACCAAAAGCAATAATCTCCGGAATACCTTTGGTAAATTTAATCCCTTCGAGATAACGTTCCAATAACATGGCGGTTGGAGTTATATCCGCATTAATAAATTTAACTATTATCTGCGTTGAATAATCTAATCAATCATAAATAATCGATTTCTCTACACTGTTAATATCTAATTGTCCTAATAGAAGTTTTCTTTTTTAACGGAGATACTCTTTCCCATTTGCAGTTTGCGCTGCAACCTGCCATTCTATTTATGAATCACAACAATTGTTGTTATATTAGCAGAAAATTTATGTTTTGTCTTTACGTTCATAAATTTACTGACCTCTTTATCCGACAAAGGGTTTGTTTTAAATAAATATTTTGCAAATGGATATAACCATATATTAACGAACCACTTGGGCTTACTGAAAAAGATAAGAAACAATCTCCCTTGAGGAGAAAGTAATTTTTGCGCTTGATTGATTACTTGTGAGGGGGATGGAAGATGAGACAAAACCCATGTACATATGATGATATCAAATTTTTCATCAATGTCTTCAAGATATGTAATATCTTTTTGCTGAAATTTTACATTAGAAACATCCTCAAATTTACTTTTTGCAATTTTAAGCATATCTGGAGAAAAGTCCAATCCTAAATACTTCTTAAACTTAAGATTGAGGGTTAATATTTTTTCAAGATTGAGAGCGGTTCCGCAACCAAGTTCCAATATGCTCTTGGTTTCATCTAAGTTAGTCTTTAAAAAAACGGTTAAGTTTTCTTCAGCTTTAGTAGCTACAAGCCTATTCCATATTTTTTTAAACGGATCATACCATTCTGCATGACCGAGAGCGTAAAGATTTTTTACATTGTTTATGTTCATCATATCTCAGTAGAAGTATAGTTTTTATAAATCTTCTTAAGACGGGTGAATGGTAATTTCACCTAACGTCGGAATTACCTGTTATACACTTCTGATATGAACGAGGTTTAGTGCAACATTTTGAAGAAAAATTTTAGATTTTTTAAGTCGGTCGTACATCAAGAACGAAGTTATAGAAAATAACATTAATATCCGTTAAAATTTAATCCTGGAATGTTATTTTCTAATAAGCAAATAACTTTAGATTTGCTTTTCGGAGTACCGAAAATTAAAGTTATTTGCTATAACTACGGCTAAAGTTTCGTGTAACCTCACTCACCTTTTGGCCAGGTGGGCGGCTTTCTGGACAGAGCTCCTGAAAAGGCATTTTTGACAAATAATAACATAAGATTTATATATCATATGTTATTTTCCTCACATTATGAAGCATTCAATAGAGACGTATCAGTTTTTTTTCGGAGCTTTGGCAAATCCAAATAGATTGCAGATCATCAACATATTAAGGCAGGGGAAAAAGAATGTAGGGGAGATATGCGAAGTTACCGGATTCGAGCAGACCATGGTTTCCCATAATCTGAAGGTATTAGAATATCACGGCATGGTTTTTATGGAGAAAGAAGGCAAGTTCCGATATTATGCTGTGAATAAAAAAACCATCCAGCCGTTGCTGGAATTCATCGATGCCCATATGGGCGAATATTGCTGCAAATTATTAGAGGAACAACATGAAAGGAAATAGATCTGAGCGGAAAAAATCTGAAAATGTGCGGTTTTTTGACCGCTGGGCTGGAAGCTATGACCAGCCGTTATTCCAATTCTGGATGAGAAGATTCTATCGTCCTGCGTTAAAACTTATCAACAGAGACATCAGCAAAGATATTGATGGATGGAAGGTTTTAGATGTCAGCGTTGGCACCGGAAAATTTTTACAAGAATTGGCTAACAGAAAAAGAACTCAATTAACAACTCAATTATATGGTACTGATCTTTCTCCCCAGATGATCGCTGAGGCCCATAAAAATCTTGGTCACAAGGCAGAGTTAAAGATAGCCGATGTACACACCTTGCCTTTTCCGGATAATACTTTTGATTACGTCGTCTCTACAGAATCTTTTCATCATTATTATGATCAATCTCAAGCTCTAGCAGAAATGAAACGCGTGTCTAAAAAAGGCGGAAAAGTGATCGTGGTGGACATCAATTTTTTTCTGCGGCCGATCCATTGGATATTTGAAAAACTTGAACCAGGATGTGTCAGGGTCAATGGGTGGAAAGAGATGAGGGCTCTTTTCCAGAAAACAGGACTGCGCCAGGTCATTCAGCAGCGAAGTTTTATTTTTTCTGTCCTTACGGCAGGAGTTAAATCATAATGGGGTTATAAGGGGAATTAAAAGTCAAGGGGAATCAAAAATCAATTATAACGATGGGGGCAAAAAAAAATGAAAACTACACTTAAAATCCAAGGGATGCACTGTGCAAGCTGCGTAACTATATTGACCAGGGCTTTGCAAAAAGTGGACGGCGTACAAAATGCAGTGGTAAATTATTCTACCGAGAAAGCGACGATCATGCATGATCATTCCAAAGCAAAAGAGGAAGATCTCATCGCGGCAGTGAAAAACAAAGGTTATACTGCGCTAGTAATTAAAGATGGAGAAGCATCTAAGGAAGCCTTTCTTCGAAACAAAGAACTCAAAGCCTTAAAGCAAAAAGTTATCATTAGTTCTATCCTCACCGTACCAGCACTCATCATAGGTATGTTATTGATGGATTTTCCATTCCGATATTACTTCTTATGGCTGTTATCTACCCCTATCCAATTTTTCATTGGATGGCCTTTTTATAAGGGAGCATGGGCTGCGCTAAAAAATAAAAGTGCCAATATGGATTCATTGATCGCTATAGGTACCAGTGCATCTTATTTCTATTCAGTATACGTAGTATTGTTTGAACCGATGGGTCACCAGTATTTTGAAGTCTCTGCAGTATTGATCACTCTTGTTCTGTTAGGAAAATATTTAGAAGCGGTCGCAAAGGGTAAAACCAGCGAAGCCATCACTAAACTTATGAAGATCGGTGCTAAAACCGCGACAGTCCTACGCGATGGGAAGGAAGTGCAGATTCCGATCGATGATGTCCAGAAAGGAGATAAGATTGTTGTAAAACCTGGTCAAAAAGTCCCGGTTGATGGCGTAATCATCGACGGCAACAGTTCTATTGATGAAAGCATGGTCACCGGAGAAAGCATGCCGGTTGAAAAGAAAAAAGGAGAATTGGTCATAGGGTCTACTATGAACAAACAAGGGAGCTTTATTATGGAAGCGACTAAAGTAGGAAGTGAAACCACGCTCTCACGTATCATAAAATTAATAGAGGAAGCGCAAACTAAGAAAGCCCCGATCCAGCGCTTTGCAGATCAGATCTCTGCTTATTTTGTTCCGATTGTCATTTTTATCGCACTGCTCTCATTTACAATCTGGTTTTCATTTGCGCATGCTCCCGTAGATTTTGCGCTTATCATTGCTGTTGCAGTTCTGGTTATCGCCTGTCCATGTGCTCTGGGATTGGCGACTCCTACTTCCATAATGGTCGGAACCGGTAAAGGAGCAAAACATGGGATCCTCATCAAGGGAGGAGATGCTTTGGAAACTGCGCATAAAGTGAAATATGTCATTTTTGATAAGACCGGAACCATTACCAAAGGAAAGCCTGAGGTAACGGATATTATCTCTGTAAAAGGATTTCCGGAAAAAGATCTTTTAGAAATTGCTGCAAGTATAGAAGCAAAATCTGAACATCCTCTCGCTGAGGCTATTGTTGAGCATGGCAAAAATAAAGAAATTTCCTTGAAAAAAGTAAATGCATTTAGAGCGATAACCGGCCATGGAGTCGAGGCGAAAATAGGTGCAACATCCTATTTCATAGGTAATATTAAACTGATGCAGAAACAAAAAATCAGTATCTCTTCATTCCAGCCAGAGATGGAAAGACTGGAAGAAGAAGCAAAAACAGTAATGATTGTTGCTGATAATAAAAAAGTACTGGGGATCATTGCTGTCGCTGATGAAATCAAAGAAGATTCGCCCAAAGCTATACATCTGCTTAAAAAAATAGGCATCACACCGTATATGATCACCGGTGATAACCGAAGAACAGCAGCCGCGATCGCTAAAAGAGTAGGCATCGAAAAATATTTTGCTGAAGTGCTGCCGGAAGACAAAGCTAACTATGTCAAGAAGCTGCAGCAAGCTGGAAAAGTAGCTATGGTCGGCGACGGCATCAACGATGCGCCGGCGCTGGCGCAAGCAGACATAGGAATCGCCATGGGCTCAGGAACTGACGTGGCCATGGAAACAGGAAATATTGTGCTAATGAGAAATAGTTTGCTGGACGTCTCTAGGGCGATCAAGCTGAGCCGCTTGACTATGTCTAAGATCAAGCAGGGGATGTTTTGGGCGCTGGTCTACAATATTTTAGGCATACCTGTAGCTGCCGGAGTATTGTATCCATTTACCGGGACGCTCTTAAACCCGATAATTGCAGGAGCGGCAATGGCTTTAAGTTCCGTTAGCGTAGTTGCCAACGCTTTGCTCTTGAAAACAAAAAAACTATAAATCAGCATGTAAATTTAGAATAAAACTACTGGTGGTATAAATGAAAAAAATATTAAAAGTAAAAGGAATGACTTGTTCGAGCTGTGAGGTAATAATAGAAAGAAACCTGAAAAAAGTTCCTGGTGTGGAGAATGTAAAAGCAAGCAAACAGACAGATTCAGTAGAAATAGAATGTGCTGATAATGTGCAGCTGTCTGATCTGCAGTCAGCAGTTCAAGATAAAGGTTATACCTTAAGCTTATCCGGATCAGAAGATAGCACTTCAAGAGCTTCAGAAAATTGGTTCACTAAAAACAAAGAAAGATTCTCAGAAATAGGTTCGGTATTAGTCGTGATGATAGGTGCTTATTTCCTTCTGCAACAATTAGATGTCCTTCCTAAAAACCTGGGCGTGACCGATAATATGGGATACGGGTTTATATTTGTCCTCGGATTGGTCGCAGCCATGTCCACCTGTCTTGCTGTTTCAGGAGGCTTGCTGTTATCAGTATCCGCAAAATTCAACGAAAGAAATCCTGATGCCAGCAGCTGGCAGAAATTCAAGCCGCATATTTACTTCAATGTAGGTAGAGTTATTTCCTACACCCTTTTAGGCGGAGCGATAGGCGCGTTAGGATCTATCCTGACCTTGTCTTCAGGCATAGCCGGAATCATTACTATCATAGCAAGTATCCTGATGATTGTGATGGGATTGCAGTTATTAGGCATATTCCCCTGGCTGAATAAGATCCAGATCAAGATGCCTAAATTTATCGCACATAAAGTCTATGATGCGGAAAGTTCACATTCTTCAAAACATTCTTCAAAAATAACTCATTTTTTATTTGGAGCATCCACTTTCTTATTACCCTGCGGTTTTACTCAGGCACTTCAGTTATATGTATTGGGCCAAGGAAGTTTTTTGATTGGCGCATTGACTATGCTGGCATTTTCTTTAGGGACCTTGCCTTCATTGATGTCCATAGGCGCAGTTTCAAGTTTCACCAAAGGAAGTGTACAACGATATTTCACCACTTTCGCAGCGATATTAGTTATAATCTTAGGGCTGACTAATCTTGCCCCAGGATTTAATCTAACTGGGGCAGTGATCGCTCTGCCGTCTGCCGATGTTCCTTCCGCGACAGATATTCCAGATATTCCCTTGGTTGACGGAAAACAGGTCATAAACATGGCAGTCAATGGTTTTGATTATTCACCTGATACCTTTACCTTAAAGAAAGGTGTTCCGGTAGAATGGAATATTGACGGGAAAGGCGCGCGAGGCTGCGCGAAAGTCATCAGTGTCCCAGCTTTAGGTATTCTAGAGCAGCTGTCTCCAGATGTAAAGACTATTGAATTCACTCCGCAAAAAACCGGGAAGATAAAATTCAGCTGCGGCATGGGCATGGCCGGGCCGGGCTTTTTCGAGGTAATAGCATGACCAAAACTACACTAATCGTAAAAGGAACGCACTGCAATGCTTGTAAGATGCTGATCGAAGAAATCTGTTCTGAAATAGCTGGCGTAAGATCCTGTTCTGTCGATTTTAAGACCGGTAAGACTGTGATCGAACATGAAGGCAAGCTTGACCTCCAAAAGTTAAAGAAAGAGATCGAAGCAGTAGGGGAATACAAAGTAGAAGCTTAAGTATTAGTTTTATCACCTAAGAAGATTAGGTGTATTCTGGCACTGCTGCTTGATAAGCGGCTGCAGTTTTGTTTTCAACTTCCCCGGCTACCGAGGAGCGCACAATACGCCCTCCTTTAAATACCCGCAATTCAGGGTGATCGCTCTTTAGAGTATAGAATAAGAGGTCTGGCTGCTGTGAAGAGAGCGCGATAGCTGCTATATGCCTGGTGCCGGCATCAGAAACTGTTTGCAGATATTGGTATGTAGCTAATGCCTCTTTATTTTTAGAGTAGGCTTCTTTCATATCAGGAAGCATATATTTGCCGCTGTGCATCAATTTTCCATCAGGACCGATAAGAATCGCTCCGTCTATCTCCATCGCTTCTTCAAGCACCTGCAGGGCTTCCTGATCCTGTAAATACACGTCCTTGCCATGGAAGATATCCTTGCCGGCGTCAAAACCAAAATAAGGTTGATGTTGTTCCGGATTATAGCCCAAGACTGCGCAGAGGCCATGCATACGATATTCTCTTCCTTCTTTCTCTGCTCGCTCCATCTCATTACTGCGCATATTGTCGAGAAGACCATACAACCTCTTTTCCAAATCCATGTTACTCAGTATACCTTTTCCTATATTTATACCCTTTGCAACAAATTTTTTGCTTTTTAGGTAAAATTTACATTAAATTTATTAATAAATAAAACTTTTTAGGGGTATGAACAAGCAGGACCATACTTTGCTATTCCTCAGGTCAGAGAATGCGCGCATGAGTTTCAGAGAATTAGCCCGGGTTACCAAAAAGAGCCCCCAATTGATAAAATACAATATTTCCGTCTTAGAAAAAGAGGGAATTTTACGTGATCCTTTCTATATTTTTGATTATTCTTACTTCGGTTTGATCCTTTTTAGAGTGTATTTCAAAGGAATCTACATCAAGGAACAGGATAAAATAAAGGTAATAGATGAACTGCGGCAAAATCCTTACGTAATATCAGTCTATGAATTAGTGGGAGAATTTGATCTGGGGGTTGAATTTGCCGCTCCTAACCCTTCTAAGTTCAATAAAGAGTTTAAGAAGCTTATAACCGTCAGTCCTCTGCTGAAAGAATATAAAATCGTGTTAAATATCGTAACCCACATCTATCCAAGGCATTATCTCGTGCATGCTTCGGAATTATTGACTCTTTACAATCAGAAAATAGTAGGTGGAGACCGCGAAAAAGAAGAATTTACAAAAGAAGAGATAGCGGTGTTGCGGGTCCTTTTGCATCATCCGACCATCCGCTATACCCGATTAGCGAAAGAATCTGACTTAAACGTAAAGACGGTAAAATCAATCATGCAAAATCTTACTAAAAGGAATATCCTAAAAGGATGTAAATTTCTTATCGACAAGAACAAAGTTGATATAACTAAAAACCGCCTCTTCCTTAAACTCCACAACGTGGATCTGGGATATGAATCAAGGCTGCTTGATTTTTTGCATGACAATCCGGAAGTCATCCAGCTTAACAAAACAGTAGGAGACTGGGATATAGAGATAGATCTGGAATCATTGGATAAAAGCCGCATCAGGCAGATCATCAGCAAGCTGCGGGAAGAATTCAGCGATCTGATCGCCGGCTTTAATCTGATCGAGATATATGACTATTACAAAAGAACTTACCTGCCGGAATATCTGTTTAAGGAAGAATGAATAGGGAATCAATAGGGCAGAAATACAACTTAATAAATAATTTTTCTTAGCTTGATTTTTTCTTATCGTAATTTTTTATTCCCGATACTTAAACGATAATTCATTGTACTCCATGGTATCATAAACGCAAATTCCTTCTTCCCGCCACAATACAAATTCGCTCAATCCGGCATCAAGAGAGAATTTGCTGCAGATGGTGCAATACGGATCTCCAGATCTTTTCTTATTGCCCTGCTCATCCAGGCGGATAAAATATAACCGTGATCCTGCTATCTTGTCAGGATGATGCTGGAGCGCATCCATGATGGCGCGCTGCTCGGCATGGATACAGCAGGTTTTATCTGTGACTTTTTTATGGTATGAATCTTTAGCGCATGAACATCTTTTTTGGCTTTCAAGATTTTTCGGCGGAGAATTGTATCCGCCTCCGATTATTGAGCTTTCTTTGACGATAATCGAACCGCAGCGTGAGCGTCCACAAGTTGAAGAAAGGGCGATTTCCGCAGCTTTAGCGATATATTCCAATGCCTGGATCTCTTCTTCGCCGCAGAAAATTTTCATGCTTCTAGGCGTTTATATCTTTCCTTTAAAAACATATCTCCGGCTCCTACTTTTTGAGGGATAAAACATATATACTTTAATGCATTTCTTTATCAAAAAGAGGTGGAGAAGATAGACATTTACGTAATCATTTCCTGGACTAATCTTGCCATAGGTTCATTGATGTTGCTTTTGATTCTGCTTTCTATATCTAAAATAAAAGAGTCAAAACTGCTGTTAAGCGTCTCGGCAGCGCTTTTGTTGTCAATCGTGCTGTTTCTGATGCACGCAGTAGTGGAAGTTATGGAATACGGAAGGGAATATTACGCAATAACTGCATTGATGGCAACGATAGTACTGTCTTACTTAATCATCTTTTTAAAAATCAATAGCCCCATTCCAGTCAGAAAGGGTGATAAAAAATGATTGGATTGAATGAGATTATTTTGATAATTTCTTTTGTCATCAGCTTAGTTTTTGGAAGCTATGGGCTGTATATCTATTTCAAGCTGAAAGGCAGTTCTCTGGCAAAAATAATCCTTTCCTCTACCTTGGCCATTCTGGTATTAGGATTCCATCATTTTACCGAAGTATTGTTTGAACATTTAGAGGGATTAAGTTATCTCCTTGCGGAAAGTGCTGAAATAGTCGCAGCCTTGTTATTATTGATGGCGGTTTATTATGTCTATAAACTATCACGGGAAATATTTGTGCCTGAACATTCACCTCTCAAAAATATAAAAAATGAGCGGATTAAAAAATCTAAAAAATACAAAAAATGAGCGAGGCGGGATCGATAAGCAAAGTTGGAAAAAAATTATCTGTTTTAGATGAATCAGGTGCTCATCTGTTCTTATCAACGGCGTCTAACCGCAATCACACGATATCGAAGGTTTTGGCTGATTTAATCTCTGAGAAAAAACAAGATGGTGTCTATGTCTCTCTGAACAAAGAATGTGATTTGATACGTAAAAAGTATATTAAACCAGACATGGCCAGTTCGTTGATTTATTATATAGAAACTTCTACTCACCCCAAAGACCATTCCTGTGTTAATTGCATGCATGTTTCCAGCCCTTATGCATTGACGGAATTATCTCTGGCCGTAAATACTCTTCTCTCTTCAGGCAAATTCCGGTTTTTGATATTTGATTCTCTGGATACGCTTGAAATACATCACAATCCCAAAATTATCGAACAATTTATCCATTATTTAGCTGTAATGTTACACAAGTATAACATCACCGGAATAATACTTGCTTCAGACGGAAAAAATAAGAGCAAGTTATTATTATCAATAATGAATATCTGCGATGATGTTACAGAATTAAGCTGATCTTAATCTCTTCTCAAAATTTCTTCTGTTATCAAATATTTTTTTTATCATAGCAAATAACTACGCATAGACCTAAAAATAACCAAAACTGTTTTCAAACTATGTAAAGAAAAATGCTTATTTCAATTTTAAGCAATTCTTTTATTTTCTGACTAATCCTTTCTTGATATTAGCCATCAACTTGTCAATCTGCTCAGGGTCAACATTATCGTGCCTAGTCTGCGGCTTGACTTCTGTGTTATCCTGCGCGCTTTTCAGCATGGAAGCGACAAAGATTGAAGCACCATCTTTTTTAACTGCCGGTTTTTGATTCATGAAAAAGAGAAAATTGTTTGGGTATTTAAGTTTTATTGTCGTGCTGTTTCTCTAAGTTTGGTCTATAGGAATATTATTAAATCTGAAGAATATGGTCTTAATAATGAAAAAAGCGATAGTTGTTATTTTTTTACTGTGTTTAATGCTTGTTGGTTGTGTTCAGAATGTTGAAACTAATGAAAAATCAGGCATTTCCAAAATATTTGATGCAACCCAAACCTCTTCAGAAGCAGATCAAAACTCTCAGTTAGGTAACTTATGTATCGGTGAAGAGGAATGTAAAGAATTTTGCTCCAAAAACAGGGGAAGGTGCGAAAGCTACTGCCGTGGCAAAGAAATAGAATTATGTAAGATTATTTTTCCTCCAACTGCTAATAATCCCAGCCCCCAGGCAAACCTTGGATGTACCGGTCAAGGAATAGTTGAGTTTACCTCTCCGCCGATGCGGATAGAAGATGTCGGTTTCATAGAACCTATCGGGTTAATGATAGGCAGCCATGTCACGCCGATTGATCATGGTTATTATACCGCTAAAACCTGGATGTCTGGAAGCAGCAGGGAAGATCCCAGCATATTTGTCGATGTTCTCTCTCCGGCAGCAGGAATTGTGACTTCGGTTCAAAGTATGCCCACAGTATACACTTCCAGCAGCTTGGGCGATTATCGCATCATGATCCATCACACTTGCACGTTTTATACTATTTACATCCATGTCAATCAACTTTCTGAGAAATTGCAAGCCGTTGCAAATACTGGAAAAACAGTAACGGTCGAAGCTGGTGAAATAATCGGAAAAGCACCAGGATTTGATTTCTCGGTACATGACGAAGAGGTTACGCTTAAAGGATTCATTGTGCCGGAAAATTATATGGTTGAACCATGGAAATTGCATACTGTCGATATCTTTGATCATTTCACAGAACCTATCCGAACTCAATTGCTTGATAAAAATATCCGCCAAAAAGAGCCGCGTGGCGGAAAAATAGATTATGACCTTGATGGTAAATTAGTCGGAAATTGGTTTGTCGAAGGCACTAATTACACTGGCCTCTATGATGGTGCTGACCATTATGGCTATTATGCGACTCATCTTGCTTTTGCATATGAAGGATTAGATCCTTCTTTGATCATCGTCTCTATGGGTAATTATGGTGGAGAACCGAAACAATTTGCCGTTAAAGGCAATAAACCTGATCCTTCTCAAGTTGATACTCAAAGCGGGTTGGTTAAATACGAATTAGTGGGATTTGATTATTTGACTGATACCGGCAATAGATGGGACAGACGAAGTTTTGCAAAGATTGTCAAGGCATATGGGTATGATGAACATGTTTCTGGCACCGCATTAGTGCAGATGCTGGAAGATAGAAAGATCAAATTTGAAGTATTTCCCGGGAAGACTGCTGCACAGGCATCAGGATTTACGGAAAAAGCAAAAATTTATGAACGTTGAAAAGCGATTTATTTCAAATAACATAAAGCTGTTTATACTAATTCCCGAGATTTAATCAATAGTTTAATAAAACTCTTCCTTTCTTAAAATTAAATGGATGCTATTCTCAAACTGGCACTGCAAACCATCGAACAAAACAAGCAGGCTATCATCTTCGCTCCCAGCAGAAGCAGCGCTGAAAAGACGGCGGAAGAGATCGCTAAATTTACTGCTTTTCAGCTTCCCGAACTGGAACATGAAGTCCTGAAAGCTGCTTCCACTCCCACCAAGCAATGCCGGAAATTATCTCACGTCATCAAGAAAGGAGTCGCTTTCCATCATGCCGGATTGCTGCAGAAGCAAAAAGAGTTAGTTGAAGATGAGTTCAGAGCAGGAAAAATAAAAATAATCTGTGCGACCCCCACTCTGGCCGCAGGCCTTTCACTTCCAGTTTTTCGAGTCGTGATCAAATCATTAAAACGTTTTTCAGGAAGCTGGGGTATGGATTGGATCCCCGTCCTTGAATATCTCCAGATGGCCGGCCGGGCAGGAAGGCCGGAATATGAAAAGTATGGCGAGGCGATCTGCATCGCTAAAGATGATGCAGAAAAAGAAGAGATCCATGAACGTTATGTCCTCGGAAAGCCTGAAGCCATCTATTCCAAGCTGGCGGTCGAGCCGGTCTTAAGGACTTATCTTCTTTCTTTGATTTCTTCGGGAGTGATCCGCGACAGAGATTCTATGGGTGAATTTTTTACTAAAACCTTCTGGGCTTATCAGTTCAAGGATATGCAGAAGCTTGAAAGCATCATGGAAAAAATGCTCCATCTCTTGGAAGAATGGGGATTCATAACTATAGTTGGATCTGCCAATGCCGGTTTTGTTTCTGCAAATGAGCTTAACCAAGAGAAATTGCGCCCTACTCCTCTGGGAAAAAGAGTCTCTGAACTTTATCTTGATCCGTTGACTGCACGGCATCTTTTAGATTGCTTGGCCGTTTTTGATCAAAACAAAAAAACTTTTTCTCTTCTGCAGATGATCTCACATACTTTGGAGATGAGGCCTTTGCTGCGCGTAAAAAGCAAAGAGCAGGATCATATCCAGGAAGAATTAACAAAAAGGTATGATTACCTGTTGAAAGAAGAGCCCAGCGCTTACGATATCGAGTACGACAATTTTGTCAATTCCATCAAGACGGCGTTATTTTTTGAATCCTGGATCGACGAAAGAGATGAAGATTTTCTGCTGGAAACATTTGACATCCGTCCAGGAGAAGTAAGGGTTAAACAAGAAACAGCGGACTGGCTTTTGTATGCTTCAGAAGAGCTGGCAGCATTACAGGAGCATAAGCTGGCAGTCAAAGAGATCCGTAAATTACGTCTACGCGTGCAGGACGGAGTTAAGGAAGAGCTTTTACCGTTGCTTAAGCTGCAGGGCATCGGCCGTATACGTGCTAGAAAACTGTATTCTCATAATCTTAAAGATCTGGGCGACATAAAGAAAACCGATCTTACCACCCTTACCCAGCTGCTGGGCAAAGCGGTCGCCGAAAGCCTTAAGAAACAGGTGGGAGAAGAGGTTACGGAAGTGCCAGAGGGCAGACGCAAGGGCCAGACCAGTATTTTGAGATATTGACCAAGATCATATTTCTGCGCAGAAATGATGGTCGTTGCCTCATTTCTTGCGTTGTATTTTCAGAAACTTTATAGTAACCCCCAATCTTGCTAAGGTTATGGCACGAAGCCAAAAATCAGTTTCTTATTGAGCTTTTGAACAATTTGTTACTACCAGAGCCTACAATTTTTCCCATGAATAGCAAACATTTTAATATTAGTTTGATTTTTCATACTAAAAATGAAAAAGATTAAAGAGTTTTTTTTTAATGAAACCTTGCGTAGATGGCATTTTGAAGCACTTCTGCAGGAGTCTGGACTTAGCAGAGAACGAGTAAATCATTTTCTGAAAGAATTGCTGAAGGAGAAATTAATCATGCGGGTTAAGAAAAAAGGGAAAATGCCTTATTATCTGGCTAATCGCGATTTGGCAAAATTCCGCTCTGAAAAAAGGTTGTATGGATTAACTATGCTTGAACAGAGCGGCCTTTTTGAAAAGCTTAATTCCTGTAAAGGTATTAAAACTGCTATTTTATTTGGAAGTTTTGCCCGAGGCGATTGGAGCAAATCCAGCGATATAGATTTGTTTATATATGGGGATGATACAGAATTTGAGAAAGGATTATACGAGCAGAAGCTGCATCGTGATATACAAATATTTGCGTATCAAACTACTGCGGTGCTTAAGAAGGAGCTGGATCAAACAGTTATTCCTAACATTGCCAAGGGATTTTTCATAACCGAAAGTGCAGAGCCATTTGAGGTAAAGATACATGCCTAAAGAAAGAACCGCAAAACAAGTATATGAACAACTTTCAACTGAAGGCCTCTACGAAGAAACTCATCTTGATAAAGAAGAAGTCAAGAAAGTTTTAACGATGGTTATGGAAGATCATCAGTTTGGAAAAAGCTTATGCAAACTAAAAGATCCAAGCTGGCGCGTGATATTCAATATTCATTATGATGTTTTTCGTGAACTTTGCGACCAATTAATGCGTTTTGAACGCCAAAAGACCAGCAACCATCAAGGATTGTTTGCTTTTATTGTTCTGTATTTTGAAGATCTAGAATTGGATTGGTCTTTCTTAGAGAATATTAGGACAATAAGAAATAAAAACAAGTATCAAGGGCTTGATATTAGCAAATTGATGTGGCAGAATGTTGAGTTGCGATTTGATCTTTATATTTCTGCGTTGAGAAAGGAGATTGAGAGGAGGATTGGCTGAAGCCAGCCCGAAGATAATCTTCTCTTTGTATTCCAGCTGTTGTGGGATTTTGTAGGGCATTTTTGAGAAATATTTTTATATCTCATCTTAATACGTTGAGTTATGTTTTTTTTAGCCAAGTTAATACATGGGGAAACATTGCCGCCAGAGATAGTAAAGCAATTAATTCCAATCCTGGAAGAGATAAAGAAAGTAATAGAACCACATAAGTTATTCTTTGAAGAAACGCACAAAAATATCGGCAGGTACTACTGGGAGACCTATGCAAAAATTCCAGCTGTCCCTTATCCTCTTGAGCAAATTAGAAGCAAGTCTGAACCAAAATATTTTGCATATACCTTACTTTTTGAAAATGAAAACGTTAGCCCAAAACATTATGTTACAATACTAAAAAAAGTTAATCGTATTCTTAAGCAAAAAGAGATAGGGCAAAAAGATATTCTTAATTTAATGTTATTAATGAATAAAAATTGGCTAGCTAGACAGATAGAAGCTGAAGAGATACTGGTAGGAACATACAAGCGGAAAAATATCCCTGGGGATGCACGTGATAGAGAAAAAAAAGAATTATACAATAATGAAATTCTTTTTATAAGAAATGTTAGGAGCCCCTTGGCGAGAACACTTGAGTATCTTCTAGAGAAATTAGAAGTATTGGTGGGTAAAAAGAAAGTTCATGGCCCATATCGCTAGAGTAAAGACAAAAAAAGAGGATGTTACTCCTCCCACAGTCCCAAACCCTAATTCTTCTCCTTAAGATTCTTATACAAGATACTTGACAGCTTTCTTTACATTAAATAGGCAGAAAGCCTCGTCTTTTAAGACGAGGATGAATGCTTTCTAGCCTATTTATGTCACAAAGTGCGGGGAT
>CAYIZT010000021.1:0-17326 GCA_964368095.1 uncultured Methanosarcinales archaeon | reverse complement strand
GAAACGGTTAGGATATTCTTCTTCCTTTCCCTCTCCCCTTAGTTTCTGCAGCAATCGTTTGAAAACCATTTTATTTCTGGCATCTTGGACAATAACTTGTCCCCCTCCCGCCAATTGTAACCTTCTCCAATAAATGCTTTTTTTCGCACTTTTCCTGCTGATATACCGCCAGATAGTTCTGAAAACCGCCGCGGCCTTCCAGATTGCTGTAGTTATCGACTGTTGAGCCGTGGTGTTTTATGGCCTCTTGAAGTATGCGCCGCAGTTCTATGTAAAGCGCCTTGCTTTCTTTCTCAGACAATGAGCCGACAGTTCGCAATGGAGAGACTCCTGCAAAATATAATGCTTCTTGAGCGTAAATATTGCCTATCCCCGCTATAACTGATTGGTCCATCAGCATAGTTTTGATATTGGTTCTGGCTTTTTTGGCCAAGATTTGCTGAAATTTCTGCCAGGTAAAACTATCATCCAAAGGTTCCGGACCGTGTTTATCAAGCACCTGCTGTAATTGTTTCCTATCGACTAATCGCATATGCCCAAATTTACGGATGGAATTATGGGTAAGAAAAGAACCGTCTGAAAATGTAAGCTTAGAAACCATGAACCGCCGGTAGTCATTAGGAAAGCTCTTACTATCCGCATCGACAAAATGGAAATGCCCGGTCATGCCCAGATGAGTGAGGATATACTGCCCGTTGTCCAGTTCCATGATGATATATTTAGCCCGGCGCCATACTTTTTGGATGGAAACAAAAGAAAGCTTCTTTACATCTGGATCAACCATAGCATCATATGCTTCGGCTTTCTTGATCACTTTCCCTGCTACTTTGTTCTGCAGTTGGCGTACGATGGTCTCTACTTCAGGCAGTTCTGGCATGAAGATGATATCCGCTCGTTATTTATAAAATTGTTGAAGAAGTTTCCTGGCGGAGAAGTTGGAAAAGCCCATTAATGAAGAAGATTATTGTACAGTAAATCTGACTGAGGACATTATTTTAGTCGACAATTCAGTTACCCGTAATACCCATACACCTTTAACAGCATTTGTTCCAAGAGTTATAGGAAGTTCGTATGTTCCTTGACCATTAGTTGCGCTAAACTGTGAATAAGCATGCTTTTTACCGCTGGGATCAATTAATTCGATAGATAAAGGAAATGAAGAAGCGATCGCATTAGTACCATCAGTGACAGTCGTCTTAATCACATATTTCTGTCCTGCAATGACATTTTGAGGAACTTCTATGGCCACGCGCGAAGGCAATGCCGGATAGACAGCAATCAATTTTCCAGCTAATCTGTCAATGTCTACCTTAAAGGTAGTCCATCCATCATTAACTGAAGAGCCCAATACTTTCCCGTCCATGACATCAACAATTACGGCATTACCTAAATTAGGCAAGGATACTGTTGACTGCATTTTACTGGTGTAAACCCCTCTGCCCTGCAGATAATTTTTAATTTCCGTAAGCGCTGCCTGATTGGAATATCCACCTTGATAAGTCATCCAATTAAACAATTTAAGATATTCATCATATGAGTGGACATTGACTAGCCAGAGATATTTTGCGTTCCCTGCAGAGTATTTTCTGAAGATTACTGTTTCATTGCTTACTAAAACATCTGGTGGGACAACCGCTTCTATTGCTGAAGAAATCTCGTTCAGGTGCTCTATTTTGTCGTAATCACCGGCATAAGAAGCACCAGTGCAACCTACATTAACTAAATTAAAATTAATCTTATGTACATTATCCCCAATAAAAGACACTTCAGTATCTTTATCTAAAATTATAGGAGTAGTTGATGCCGGAGCAGAAAGACCTGATAGTATATCAACAACATCTTTCCTCATCCAATCAACATCACTAAAAATAAGAGCATTGTATTGGCTGCCTCTTCCAGCAAGGAGCTCTTCTTCGGAAACAGGCTCTACATCTACATGCGCCATCATAAGATTAGTGTACGCGCAGAGATCGTGAAGCGGCTGATCAAAACGATAATTGGCGGTAGTGAAAGAAGAAACTAATCCTACTTTACGCTGTTCAGGTGAAAGTTGAGCAAATAACGGCCCAAATTTGGCTGCGATAGGACCTATTTTATTTTTCACAGCATTCCAAAATTCAGGCGTAGATTCGGGATCTATAAAGTAAGCAATGCCTTGGACATCCGAAGCAAGCATAAGATAAAAATTATTCCAAGTGTAAGATTCTTCAGGCATCAACGCGTCCGGCATGACATACACCGGAATATCTCTATTGCCCATGCGCGCGATGTCAGTCCAATACATATATGCCAATTCCGGCCTCCAATAATTAAGATAAAGATAATAGGAAATCATGTTAAACCCATTTTCACCAAAATTATAAGGCGGATAATGGCTCATGGAAGACCAGAATAAAGGCAACTGTTCCCCACCTGGAATAGGGCCTATTTTCGCAGAAAGGTCTACTTGCGTAACTGCAGAAGTTACCTGCTTATTATATCCTCCAAGAACATCCTTAGAAAGAAATTTATTCCAAAGCAGCCAAGGTTCGTCAGCTGGGATAACTCCTTTGGGCATCGATATCTTTTGAATAGAATCGTAATTAGGAGCAGAATTGGCAAATTCTGCCGGAACGGGGGCATCCAAACCAGTTAATTGGTTAAACCTTTGTTTATTCATATCCGCCCAATCCCATCCGCTGTATAATTGGAAATCATCGCTGGTGAATATTCTTGGAAAAAAAGCGGGGAAATGGTTTGTCCACTGCAAGGAATATTTTATCTGTTGTGCTGCATCTGCCCAAGCATCAGTATTAGACAGCCCTTTTGCATATAAACCAGTAAAATCCTCACCTTTTGCTCCCTTCCTTACAGGAAGATTAAGGGTAGGCATCAGGCGGACAGTAAAAGGCATATTTCTGCTTAGTGCAGCATCTGCGATATAGCTCTGCGGTTCTCCCCCATAAATCAACGGAGTGATATTGTTAGCTTTCAATCGGTCCATGCGCACGGCTGCATTTGCCGCTGTGATATCTCTTGATGTGCCTATGCTTAACAGAAATTCTGGTTGAGGATCAAGCCTAAGGCCTATTGGATATAGGACTCTATCCAAAATTTGCCCATTTTTTTCTAAGGTTGCATTTAGCATATAATCTCCTACTTCTAAAGTACTTGGATTGATAGTCAGCAAAGGCACGGTTATTCTTTCATCAGCATTTACTTGGATAGATTTAGCTGCCTGCTGAATCAACGAACCACAGGAAGTTAACGAAACTTTTAGATCATAACTATCGGAAACGGCATTATGATTATGCACGATTGCAGAAGCCTGAATCGGCTGGTCGCGCAGGAAATAATGATGCGAAACTGCACCGGCTTCTGGAGTTTTGGTCTGCAACTTTAATGAAGTAGCCGGCAGCGAATTGTAAATCTGTGAAGGCATAACTTCGATGTCATCAAGCCATACTGTTCCAGAACCATCTTGAAATAATATTGTTACCAACAGAGCATCTTGGTTGGAAGGAATCGTAAATGTCTTTACTATATGCTGCCAATTGTAAGTAGAGGTAGGATAATTAGTGAATTGATAAACTGAATTTGTCGCTTCTAAACCCCCGTTAGGCAACTGTTTAGCAGTCTTATGCAATATCGCTGTATGCCCGGCATTACTGACTACTCCCTGTCCTTTGACCCAGAAAGAAACGGTATATTCTGTTCCAGGAGGAACGCCTAATGCACCGGTGATTAAAGTGATAGAACCTGAATAAGTGACATCCGGAGCCGATATTTTTAATGATCTTAATCCGGAATGTTTTACTGTTGCATCCAATTCAAAAAGAGACAATTTTGTCCCTGCAACTTGCTGCTTAGGTTTAGTCCATCCAGAAACCCAGCCCTGGTCGTTCAATTCTTCAAAATCCAAAAACCATAACTCTTTGCCGGCAATTTGGCCTGAAAAGTCATTGGTGCAGGAAGAAGCCGCTGCAATAGATACGCATTTATTAGAACAAGCATCAGTGTCGATTGTATTCCCGTCATCACATTGTTCAACTAATCTGTAACTATTAGGCTTCTGTACAAACCCATCACCGCATTTAGCCCAGAGGCATTTGGTAGTACAGTAATCAGTATTGTTAATGTTTCCATCATCACATTCTTCCACCAATCTGTAACGATTAGGCTTCTGTGGAAATCCGTCACCACACTTAGCCCATTTGCACGCACTGGTACAAAGATCAGTATTGACCGCGTTTCCATCATCACACTCTTCGCCAAGATCTATCCTTAAATTACCGCATAAGGTCCCTAAGGCCTGTCCGGCTAATGCCCCTTTTGATTCTCCGTTAGTAAGCGGAGCGCAGGAAACTAAAATGATCGTAAGGAGAATTACTATTGCAATCGCAGTATAAACTGTAATCTTATCGCCCATCACGCTCATTTTTAGTTTAATATTTAATTAGATACATATATATATTTTTTGTAGCTCTTTGCCTATATCCCTTTTGTAGCTCTTTGCATACCAAAAAGTTTATTAAAGCAGGTTGTTTAAATTCAGTAATAAGTTAAAATACAAAAGAAGTGGTTTTATGTTTGGCCAAGGAACTCCCCAAGGACACCGTCCGCATCTGCGGTTCTATATATTCATGGTTACCCTAGTGTTAGGGGGCTTATTTTTTCTCTTATACTCCAACGAAAACAATGACTCAGGTTCTGGTTTAATTAGCGCCATTGTCGGATACTCGGAAAATGCGACCCAAGAATTAGTCGGCGATGAAGAAGCCGATCAGAAAGTCGATATCCAGCAGGAGCTCTATGACCTGGTCGACGATGAAAACGAGGTTGATAGTTATCGCAGCATCCCGCTTTCGCTTTCCTTTGATCAAATTCCAAATTTCGAGAAGAATGCTACTGTCGGTAGCGTGGTCTTAGAATTTGACGATCTTTCAACCACCATTACGGTCAATGGAGATAAATTGGAACTTAAGAATCTAAAAGAAGTAGCTCTCTCTATCCAAGACTTTGTCGGACAGATCAATTTGGAAACTTCAGAATTGTCTCTTTCCGGTACTGCGACGAGCATCGAAGTCAATAATATCGCATTTTCCTCCGAGAAAGCCCTTCCCATCTCTTTCCAAGGCTTAAATTATAAACATCTCCAATTATTGAATATAGAATTAAAAGATATCGAACTTCCGCAAGGATCCGGAGAATTAAAGATTGGCGAGAAATTGAGGTACACATTAGAGGAGGAGAAGCTGAAGATATTGTACTTCAATGGAGCGATTACTGTCGACAAGAAATACTCCAACACTTCCACGCTCCTGATGGATGGAAATGTAAAAGGCCTCTATGATAATGGGGACTTGCTGACGTTTATACTGCATTAGAAATAAGGATTAAATAATAAGAAATCACTTCTTAAAAAAGACCTTTACCTTCCAAATCTTGCTTTTTTGATTCCCGGCGTAAAGAAGCATATTTGTCCTGCAGTGAGAATTTAGGCGGTCTGGGCAATATAGCCTCTTTTCCGCAAACAGGGCAATTCTTTTCTATAGTATAACGCAGATCATCCACACATTTCCGGATATGTTCGGCCATCTTAAAAACCCATTTGATTATTCGCTTTTCTCTCGTTCAAATACCGCAGTAGAAGATTTATCATTGAATTTTTCCAAAACTTCCTGGACTTTGCGCATGGTCTGCTCTGCCGGCTTATAATCGATGTCTTCGATGGTGACTTTAAAACGCCCGCCGCCGAGATAAAATAATTTTAAGGTAGGGGAAATTTGTTCTATTTCCAACAACACCGCTTTAATTTTTTCTACTCCTTCTGGAGCATAAGAATGGATTTTTATCTCTCCTTTAAGTGTGATTTTAGAGGGCTTGAACCTGTCGATGATTGCGGAAGTCAGATCCTCTGCCAGCGTCTTTTCCAATCCCAGTTTTTCCAAGCTGGCTTCGCCGGCAGCGACCTCTTTAAAGCAAAGATAAAGATGAGAATACTCAGGCAATATCTTTTCCGTAACTTGCCTATACAATTCTTCAACAGGCCTTTTTAATCTTTTAGCCATGTTTTGAATCAGAGTTTCAGCGGTAAGCTCTTGTTTTATTTCATCCAATTTTGCCTGGCGCTGATGAGAACCTACCCTTCTCAGAGATAGATCAATATGCCCTTTGGCTCTGTCTATGCGAAGGACTTTGCAGACTATCTGCTTGCTTTCCACAACATATTCCCGCAGGTTTCTTATCCTTCCCGGAGCTATCTCAGAAATATGCACTAACCCTTGTTCGCCGTATTCTAATAATTCCACGAAGACGGAGTTCGGGAAGATTTTACTTACTTTACAGAGAACAATCTCTTCTTCTTCCGGATAGCCTTTCTTTTTATAGAACATGGCTTCTTTAGGTAAGAGTTTTATTTATAAATGTTTGGCGAAGAAAGGATTATCTGGTGTTATAATATTTTGAGATTATATCCTGAACGCCAGAAGCAGTTCTATCATCTAACACTTTCGCTGCGCCTTCTGGATCAGCTAATAATGCTTCGTAATGAGCTTTAAGTGCTGTTTGATAAGGACCTTGATTTCGCGCGTCGCTCAAGTCACTACGTTCGTGACTTCCCTCACGGAAAGCTTCGGCGATGACCACACGACGTACCCCGCAGACGGAGCCGCGGTCGTTAACGTCGCGATCACTAGCGTCGAAACTGGAAACGCTGTCGAATTCGCCTAGCCACGAAGCCCGCCCAACGGCACCTTCCACGGCATGTTCTCGAACATACCCTGGATTCAAAACATAAATTCGAGTTTCAGCAATTTTCGCTCTATCCAACATTTCCATATTCTTAACAAAATCAGCTCCTTGGCCGTAAACACGTTCTGCAAGTTTTCGTTCTTCTTCGTTAAGTTTGCCGTATTTTGAAGGAGTTGTGCCTATTGCTAGATAACGCCACTCTGCATTGTCACCAGACAAGCGCAAGCTAGGCAAAGCTATAAGCACGGTCTCAGGAGCGGCAAGAGCTTGTTCAGCATCTTGCGCCAGAACACTATAATTATTTTTCTGTGTTAATTGTTCAACCGCATCATCAATATTTTGTAAAACAGGATTGTGAGCTTCTCGAGTTATTGCCAGAGTAGGAATTTTACTAGTAGCACCATCAAGGAAGTATACCTCTCCGTCAGCAGTATAAAACCCTCGACCGCGTAATTCATTATTCTCTCGACGTTCGTTCATCAACTGATCAACGTGCAGCATAGTGCCAGGTTGAAGCTGTTGGTAAGCGCCTTTCAAACTTCCAGTGATGATTTCTAGTGACATGCTAAGTTTCATCCGAATTATAAGGTATATAATTTAGCCAAAACAAGGATTAATTATAAATATTACCGTTAAGTTGTTAAATTTATTGGGCAGACCTTATATCTTATCATACACATTCTTTCTGTGCCCAATAAAATCAATCTTTACTTTGTTATTTGCTTGATCAATATCAGCAATAATTCGATAATCGCCAACCCGTAATTTATATTCGTTTCTGCCAGCTAAACGCTCAAAGAAATGCAACGGATTTTCTTTGGCTGAGATTATTTTCTTAAAGATTCTTTCTTTAATCTCTTTAGGAAGTGCATTTAGAAAATCTATAGCTTCTTCATCAAAAATGATATTATACATTAGCAAAATACCGATATAATTTACAATCCAAGCCTTTTTCGCGCTTCAGCTTCGGTAAGAAACTTTCCTTTCTTCATTCTTTCTCGAGCTTTTTCTATGGATTCAACTGTTTCCTTGCTTAGTTTAGGCTCGGTTTTGCAAGTCTTGGCAATAAAGAGAACTTTTTTCAGAACTTCATCATAGCTTTCATTTTTATATTCCCTAAAATTATCTAGTTCAAGCTTTGTTTCTTCATGAATTTTTATAGTCATTGCTTCCATGTATACCCAAGTATACCCTAGTATATTTAAATATTTTGATTAAAATTACTATAAATTAATCTCCCACTTTTTAACTGAATCTCGAGAGTAAACTTATTCCAGCACTTCCAAAACCCGCGCAGAGATCTTGGCCTTGCCGCCAGTAGGATAAGCTACTTCCTTGCTGCAGACTAAACAAGCGACAATATTGGAAGCGTTGCCGAAGATGATCTGTTCGTTCTTGCATTTAGCACAGCGAACTTTGATAAATTTACTTTTAGGATTAGATAATAGGTCATTCATTTTATACCAGCTCCACCTTCTTAGTTCTCATGCCTTTGCTTTGTGAGCTTGTTTTCTTACAGACTGCACAAGTATAACGCAGATCAGTTTTTTTAGTGCTCTTTGCGCCGGTTCGTTTGAACTTAGTCACGGCAGGTTTTGAATACCTTCCTAAGTTTCCGGTACCCCTGGCTGCACCGCGTAATCTGGCCCGATACTTGGAACCTCGGCTTAAAGAACTAGGAGCCCTCTTTTTATTTTGAGCGACTTTCTGTTCGGTATGCTTCCTGCAGTACCGGCAGAACTTCTTGATAGTCTTAGGGATTTTCATATTTAAGCTTTAGAAAGGAGGTTATTTAAAAAGGTTTCTAATCAATAAACAACTGTAGTGTCCGGGAATTATTTCGCTGAGAAAATGATGGTCACTGCCTTAAGACGAACGGTATAATCAATTATACTTCTCATTGTGGCAGAGGGATGGCTCGAGAAATGCGGAAACCACCTCATTTCTGAGCTGAAAACAAATCGTTGTTTGTTTTCATGCTCCTACGGAGATGCCGCATTACGTTAAAATGACTAAGAGTGAGTGGCCGTGACCATGAGTGTAAGCGAATTTTTCTCAGCGAATTCAAAACGAAAATATTAGGGCACTACTAATCAATAAACAACTCTGACAATCTTTCCAGCAGATGTGATATCTTGACCCTTTCTTGCTGAGTGGTATCCCTGTTGCGGATAGTGACTGTATCCCGCAAAGCTGGATCTTCCAGAGTTTCAAAATCGATAGTGATACAATACTTAACTCCAATTTCATCAGCCCTGGCATACCGCCTTCCCACCGATGCCGCCTCGTCATAGAAACAAGAGAACTTTTTCCTAAGTAAATAGTAAACCTGCTCGGCCTTGGCGGTTATTTCCGGCTTATTTTTTACTAACGGAAAAACAGCACAGGAAAAAGGAGCTGTCGTGGATTGGAGATGCAGCACGATATTCCCTCGCTGCTTATCATCATCATAATTTAGGTCAAGGAGGGAATAAGCATTCCTGTCCACACCGAACGAAAGCTCTAAAACGTGGGGAATAAACTTGCTTCCAAATCCTTCATCAAATATCTCCATCTTTTCGCCGGAAACCCGTTCATGCCCTTTCAGATCATGATCAGTTCGATAATGCAGGCCGCCGACTTCAGTAAATCCAAATTCCTGCAGTTCAATCTCTATGTCAAAATGATATCTGTTATAGAAAGCGCGTTCTTTTTCATCCAATTCATAGAAGCGCAGTTTTTCTTTTGGAATCTTGAGCACATCAAGATAAAATTGCTGTATTTTTACCATATGAAATACATAAAATTGCGGGAGCCCTTTAGATACCAGCTCTTGCGCGCTTAGTTCAACCGCCTTGCCTTCATCTTTACCTTGATTTCTCTCTTTGACCAGTAGCACACTCACTTTGTAATTCTTTACCGAATCAAAATATTTATGCTCGTTCAATTTCGCCGGGTTGAAAAAAATCTGCAGTTCTGCCTGGGTAAATTCTCGCTGGCGGAGCACGAAATTCCGCGGCGAGATCTCATTCCGGTAGGCTTTTCCTATCACAGCCAAACCAAGAGGAAGTTTCTTGCGTTGCAATTCATACTGCAATTTAAAATTGACAAATGGTGATTGTGCTGTCTCCGGACGAAGATAAGCACGATTTCCTTTTCCTGTGCCTAGCTGCAGTGGAAACATCATGTTCATCACGGAAACAGGTTTTAATTTTGAACCGCATTTAGGGCAGGCCAGATTATTTTTTTCAACCAATTTGGTCAATTGTTCCGGTGAAAGACCTTCGTGGCGAGTCTTGGTCTTAGACTGGATGAAATGATCAGCGCGTTCAGAAAAATCACACTTGGAACAATCGACGATCGGATCAATGAAATTTTCCAGATGTCCTGACGCTTTAAAGACATTCTCATGCATTATATTGGCGGCTTCAATCTCAAAGAAATTATCATCTAAACCTAAAAAGAAATCCCGCCAGAGATGTTCAAATTCATGCTTAAGTTTAGTCCCCAGATGGCCGTAATCGTATAATCCTGCTATTCCCCCATAAATTTCTGAAGACGGATACATAAATCCTTTCTTCTTGCAGAAAGTTGCCAGATCCTGTGCTGAATGAGCCATAAGCACTGATTATAAAGGAGAATTATTAAAGGTTTCCGTTAAGAAGGCCCTGTCCTGAATCTCCACTTTGCTTGGGTTAGCATCGACTCACTCTTCGCATGTTCTATTGTAATGCGGTTACCCTCCCGTACACAAAATGAAGCAAAGACTTCATTTTGGTACTGAAATTAGGTAGTTTCCTAATTTCATGTAAGGAGCGTCCCCTTCCGCAATCACTTTTTATATCGATTCTATCGTTCGTGTATTGATGCTAACCACATTCAGGACAGGGCACGTTAAGAAATACTAAAGGCTTTACATTCAAAAGTTATCAAGGTTGATAAACTCTAAAACCTTCTGGCGTCATGATATGATTTTTAATATCATATTTTGCACCGGAGAGACTATCCACTAGCAGACGGCTGCTTATTCTTTCTTCCTGGATTAGCTGTATCATCCCCGCTGCTATGTGCGAGGCATCATTGGCTGACTGCAAATAATTAACATCAAGATGATCAACATGAGAAAAATCAGTCATGAACATCATGTTGGCGCTAAAAGAATCGCCCAGCGATACTACCAAAAATTTATTTTTATCAAAAGAATATCTCCAGGAACGAAATCCGGTAGATTTTAAACTAAAACCCTTGCTAAACAGATAATCATGGACTTTATGTGTGTATTTGGAAATATTCTCATCGCCTTTTCCATAAAGACAGATGAGCATCCCTGCTCCTACTCCCCCCATCAACAGCTCCTCTGGCGTCGCTTCCGCCAGCCACTTGCCAAAAGAATCAAATGATTCACCCTGCGATTGAAGATAAGAATCCAAGGAGACCATTTTATCAATAAAATGCTTGTAATTTAAAAGAATTATTGACCTTTAAAAGAATATTGGCCAGAGTTGCCCTGTCCTGAATCTCGTACGCTCGGGTTAGCATCGACTCACTTTTAGTATTAATTATTTTAATGCGGTTACCCTCCCGTAGGGAACATCCCCTTCCGCAATCACTTTTTATATCGATTCTATCGTTCGTGTATTGATGCTAACCACATTCAGGACAAAGCCGATCGAAGTGATTTATTTCCCTTTAAGCCAGCTTACTTCTTCTTCATTAAGTTCTAATTCCTGCGCAATAAGATTTCCGGCTCCTTTCTGAAACATGATTTGCAGATAAGGGATCTGCTGTTTGGCCACCGAAGTGGAAGTATGGGTCCTGACAGCCAACTTTTGAGCGATCTCTTTTTTCTTGGCATTTTTCATCTTAGCCTGCCATAAACGCAGAAAGCGCATGGTTTCCCGATAAGGGACAAATTCGGTATTGCGTTCTTCTTTTGCGGAAGAGATCCCTGCGGTCAAGAGATCAGTGATGTATGCCAAAAATCTCCAGTGCTGCCGATTCATGATGCGCCCTTGGAATACATCTGCCCTGGCAAGGTATTCGTATCCTTTCGCCAATGCTGTCGCGGAAAGATATTCCTTGGGCATGTTCTCATCGATCCAATGGATTACATCTCGCGGCTCCATATCGACATTTTCTAATGCTGGAAGAGCGGTCTCTATCGAGGAAGACTTGAAGATCAACCTTAAGGCATTTAGTATGGTTTCAGTACGCCTGCGATCAGAAAGGTTGGAAACTTCCACAAAGGAAAGATGTTTGGTGCGAGAACTTCCCTGAAGGTCTATCAGCGCTGCGCGCATATCTCCATCAACCTGCCTGGCTAATGAGTTGATAGCTTTCTCATCAAACTTAATGTCTTCCTGCTCACAGACCCATTGCAGGCAATGGGCGACAGTACGATATTGTAATTTATGATATGGAATGACTTGTGAAGATTTTGCCAGTGCTTTGAATTTGCTTTCTTCGATATCGTTGGCAGTCAATATCACCGGGAAGGAAGATTTTTCTATAGCTTTTATCAGCGCAGGTATACAGCCCCGATCCGCGGTCCCGGAAATGTTATCCACCTCGTCTATCAAGACTATCTTTGGCGTGAAGAACAGTGACTGCTGTCCCAAAGCAGAGCCGAGGAATTGGGTGATGTTTTCAGCATTGCGTAGATCGGAAGAATTTAATTCCACCACATCATGCTTTAAATCTTTGGCTAAAGCATAGATAGAGGAGGTCTTTCCGCAGCCGATCGGGCCGAGCAGGAGAGCTGCTTTGTGCTGTTGTTGTTTGTAATTGACAATAAAAGAACGCAGTTGCGAGACCGCCAATTGCTGTCCGAAAACTTGATCAGCATTTTTAGGTGCATATTTTATCGTAAAGAGAGACATGATCTACCAGAGCCGGACATAGTTTTAAAGATTTCTGCATAAATCACTTCTTAAAAAGCACTTTAGAAAAAGTAAGTTAGCGCCTAGGCGGCTTTCTGGACAGACCAAAACTCATAGAAGATATATTGTCTTGATGCTATAAATCTATTTAAACCGCAACTCTCAAAAAAAATGATGGTTTACCATGAAGCTAGGACTTACATTCACTGATGTTCTTCTTGTCCCTAAAAAGAGCCCTCTTCGTTCCAGAACGGAAGCAGATACGCGCACCAGGTTTACCCGCAATGTTTTCTTGAACATCCCTTTAGTCAGTTCTAACATGGCGACAGTCACTGAGCATAAGATGGCGATCGCCATGGCCAGAGAAGGCGGCTTGGGAGTGATCCATCAATTCAATACTCTAGAAGAACAAGTAGAAGAAATAAAAAAAGTCAAGCGGAGCACCAGCCATATAATTGAAAATCCTCTTTCCGTCCCGCCAACTATCACCGTAGGAGAAGCGGTCAAGATAATGATCACGGAAGGAGTGACCAGTCTTTTAGTAGTTGATGGTGAAGAGCTTATCGGGATATTTACCTCACGCGATTATTTATTTGAAGAAAATTTAGGCAAAAATATAACAGAAGTGATGACGGGAAAAGATAGATTGATCTGCGCGCCATACGGGATAGAATTGCAGCAGGCGAAAGAAATCTTACATAAGCATCGGATCGAAAAATTGCCATTGCTGGAAAATAGAAAACTTCGCGGCCTGATCACCACTAAAGACCTGCGTAAATTAGAACAATGGCCGTATGCTTCACGTGATAATAAAGGGCGTCTGCGTGTAGGAGCTGCAGTAGGAGTAAAAGACACCATTGAACGTTCAAAAGCATTGATTGATGCAGGAGCTGATGTAATCATCCTGGATATAGCACATGGCCATTCTGAATTGGTCATACAGCAGATTAAGGAGTTCAAGCAACAGTTCCCGCATATAGATCTTATGGCGGGAAATATTGCCACCGGAGAAGCTGCAAGAGATTTAATTTTAGCCGGAGCAGATGGATTGAAAGTAGGTATAGGCCCTTCCGCGGTATGTACAACCAGGATCATGTCCGGTTCTGGCGTGCCGCAGTTAACTGCAATACAGGATGTAGTCAGTGTAGCAAAACAATATGATGTGCCGGTCAGCGCCGATGGCGGGATGCAGTATCCGGGTGATGTGGCGAAAGCGATAGCTGCGGGAGCTTCGACTATCTATTCAGGAAGTTTTTTCGCCGGAACCGATGAAGCGCCTGGATTCATAATCACCAAAGACGGCAAAAGATACAAGCGTTACATGGGCAGTGCATCTTACGACAGCAACCATGAGCGTAAAGAAAATACGGAAGGTAAGAAGGTCAAAGAAAAGTTAGATGTGTATGTAGAAGGGGTGGCCATATTAGTAGATTACAAAGGTTCTGTCTGCGAAGTTATCAAAGGATTGGTGAAAGGATTGCAAAGCGGCATCAGTTACTGCGGCGCCTATGACATCAAAGGAATGCAGGAAAATGCAGAGTTTATACAGATCACCACCAGCGGCTGGGAAGAAAGCAAGAGCAGGGGAACGAAGCTGAGTGAGTGATTATAGGATAGAGATTAGGAAAAATCATTGAAACCGAAAGATTATTTTTTCAATTAACTTTTTAAATAACTATACTCCTCTTATTAAGAATGGAACTGCCCAAGAATTATGACCCAAAGGAAGCCGAGCCGCGCTGGCAGAAGTATTGGGAAGAAAATGAAGTTTTTGTATTTCATCCTGACCAAAAGAAAGAAACTTATGCAGTAGATACTCCGCCGCCGACAGTTTCAGGAAAAATGCATATGGGGCATGCGTTCAGCTACACCCAGCAGGATATCGTAGTCAGATATCAACGTATGAAAGGCAAAAATGTTTTCTTTCCCTTCGGGACCGATGATAACGGCCTTCCCACCGAAAAATTAGTGGAGAAGAAAAAAAATATCCTCTCTGCTAAGATGAGCAGGGAAGAATTTGTCAAGATCTGCAATCAAGTTATCGAAGAAGAAAAACCGAAATTCATCCAGAGCTGGAAAGATATCGGTATGTCTGCTGATTTCAAACGTTCTTATTCAACCATCAACCGGCATTGTCAGATTACTTCGCAAGCTTCATTCATCGACCTGTTCAAGAAAGGGCGCATCTACCAGCAGGAAGCGCCTGGTGCATATTGCGTGTTATGCCAGACTGCGATCGCCCAGGCGGAATTTGAATCTGCAGAGATAAAATCACATTTCAATGATATCGCTTTTTCTTCCGGGGGAAAACAGCTGGTCATCTCTACCACCAGGCCGGAATTGCTTCCTGCCTGCGTAGCTCTGTTTTACAATCCTGATGATCAACGCTATCAGCAGTTGAAAGGAAAAACCGCAAAAGTTCCACTCTTCAATCATGAAGTTCCAATATATCCAGATGAAACAGTGCAAAAAGACAAAGGAACCGGTTTGATGATGGTGTGCACCTTTGGCGACAAAGAAGATGTAGATAAATGGTTCAGGTACAAATTGCCTCTTCGCGCTGTTTTTGAAAAGAACGGCAGGATGAATGAGCTGGCGGGCGAATTTAAAGGATTGAAGATCAAAGAAGCGCGAGAAGCCATCTTAGGTAAACTAAAAGAGGAAGGATCCCTGCTTAAGCAGAAAGAAATTGTTCATGATGTTAACTTGCACGAACGCTGCAAGACGGAGATTGAATTTCTGAAGACTACGCAATGGTACATCAAGATCCTGGATAAAAAAGAAGAACTGCTGAAGCTGGCCGATCAGATCACCTGGCATCCGCAGCATATGAAAGTGCGCTACGATCATTGGGTGCAGAATCTAAATTGGGATTGGTGCATTTCAAGACAACGCCATTTTGGCATTCCTATTCCCATCTGGACCTGCGTAAGATGTAAAAAGCATGTTTTAGCAGAAGTTAAAGACCTGCCGGTCGACCCCACCACGCAAAAACCTGCCAAGCCTTGCGCTTGCGGATCGACCCAGTTTAAAGGAGAGACGGACGTTCTTGATACCTGGGCCACTTCTTCCGTCACTCCGGAAATTGTCAGTAATTGGGCAAGCAAGGGGGAATATGATTACATATATGCCGATCAAGCATTTGATCTTCGTCCTCAGGCGCATGACATCATAAGGACCTGGCTGTTTTATACTTTGGTCAAAAGTTATTATCACCACCAGCGCATCCCCTGGAAAAATGTGATGATCTCCGGTCATGCTCAGGATCCGCACGGGCGGAAAATGTCCAAGTCGTTAGGGAATATTGTTGAGCCGCAGCAGATGATCCAGAAATATTCCGCAGATGCGTTGCGCTTCTGGGCGGCCGGATCAAAGTTGGGAGACGATTTGCCGTTCCAGGACAAAGACCTGCTTACCGGACAGAAGTTCGTAACAAAATTATGGAATGCATCAAAGTTTGCGCTGCTGCATCTAGAAGATTATAAATCTAAATCCGGCGAGGCAACCGAAATATTTGATAAGTGGTTGTTAAGCAAACTGCACAAGATGATCAAGGAAAGCACTGCTTCTTTTGAGAATTATGAATATGCAAAAACCAAAGCAGAAGTCGAACAGTTTTTCTGGCATACTCTCTGCGACAATTATCTGGAAATTGTCAAGGATAGGCTGTATAATCCTGATGCACGAGGGCATGCAGAAAGAAAAAGTGCACAGTATGCGCTCTACCAAAGCTTGCTGGCAGTATTGAAGATTACTGCGCCTATCCTGCCGCACATAACCGAAGAGATTTACCATCTTTATTTTGCAGACAAAGAAGGCAAGGAGAGCATCCACATCTCGGCCTGGCCGGAATTCAACCAGCAGTTAGTTGATGAAAAGGCCGAATTAGTGGGCGACATGGGAGTGGATATAATCAACACGGTGCGCAAATACAAATCAGAACAACAGCTTTCCATGAAAGAAGGATTCAACAGATTGATCTTAGGGGATGATGATCTGGAATTCCATCAGATGATCAAGAACATGGAAGCTGATCTTAAAGCGGTCCTGAACGTAAAAGAGATCGTATTTGTAGGGGAAACATCGTTAGAGACGGAGAAGTTTGGCATCAAGATAGGGTTAGTGAAGTAAAAGGCTCCAGAGGATTTTCTTGGGGGTATCTCGAGAGTTATCAACTTAGGTGGTTTCTTAGCGAAAGTATGGTCAGTATACCCCCTCAACAGAGAAGTAAAATTTATATATTTATTCTATTATCTATTCTATTTGAATATATTTAAAGAAGGTAAGATTGAAACAAGCACATTATTTTTATTGGAACTGACTGTATTAGGAATAATGTATTGTGTCATCTCCTTCTTGGAATATCGCCTGGCCCATGATGAGGTAAAAGAGTTCTCTAAATTCAAGTTGATTTCGTTGGTTAGTTTTGTGGTCGGCATCATCATCCATACTTTAGGAGATGTTATTGGCGGTGGAAGGCCATTAGAGATGCAGCTGGAAACGGTCGGCCATCTTATCATCATGATCGGAACTATCATACTCATCAAGCAGTCATTAAGCTTATCTAAAATAGCAGAGGAATATGGATATGGTTGATCCACTTTTATTGATTACCCAGATCAGTTCTTCGATAGCCTTTGTCTTGATACTGATAGTATTGATTATAAATCTGTTCTTGCTCACGGCTCTGTCCGGAATAACATCATCCACGAATTCCAATAATTTCTGATTCTTTT